>JBDRBN010000016.1:0-25120 GCA_043822785.1 Pseudomonadota bacterium | reverse complement strand
CACTGTTGTTGCGTTAGAGGTGTTAACTGGTTGAAATATAAGAATTCATTTTTCTCATGTCTAGGTGTCATTGCGAGGAGCGTTTAGCGACGAAGCAATCTCCTGCAAACACAGGTTATAAGGGGATTGCTTCGCTTTGCTCGCAATGACACCCATGAAAAACATGCAGTTCTAACGCAACAACAGTGGGTTATTGGATTTTGGAGTTTATTTGGATTTTGGAATTTGGTTGTTGGAATTTAATTACGGAGCATATTTTGAGCATTTTTCTTATAGCATTAGTAAGGACCGTTCTCGTCTTCTCTATGGTGATGTGTCTTATATCGCTTCTCATATGGATGGAGAGAAAGGGCGCTGCATATATTCAGGATCGAAGAGGGCCGAATCGTGCGCAGATATTAGGTATTCGCTTAGGCGGTATCATGCACATCTTTGCTGACGCGATAAAGCTCTTAACAAAAGAAGAGGTGTCGCCAAACAGATCTGTAAAGCTAATCATGTACATTGCTCCGATGATTGCGTTTTTTGTTTCCGTCGCAGCGGTAGCTGTGGTGCCGTTTTCCGACACGTTTTCCGTATATGGATATGAGGTCTCGTTTCAGGTGGCAGAGCTCAGGGCAGGGTTGGTTTATGTGCTCGCCATGACATCGCTTGGCGTCTACAGCCTTATGTTGGCAGGGTGGGCCTCGGGAAGCACATACTCACTCTTAGGCGGCATGAGAGCCTGTGCGCAGTTCATAAGCTATGAGCTGGCCATGGCAATATCCGCTGTGGCGCTGTTTTTGGTGGCCGGCTCTTTGAGCTTAAGCGACATAGTGATGGATCAGGGTACAATCATTTGGCAATGGAATGCTGTGCGTCAACCTTTGGCTTTTGTGATATTCATGACCGCATTGTTTGCACAGACAAGCCGTCTGCCGTTTGATTTGCCGGATGGCGAGTCAGAGATAATTGGATATCACGTTGAATACAGCAGCATGCGCTTTGCACTTTTTTTTATGGGCGAGTACGCCCACATCATCGTAGGTTCTGCTATTGTTGCAGCGCTTTTCTTTGGTGGTTGGCAGGTGCCTTTTGCAGCAACAGATGTTTTGCAACTTCATGCCACAGAAATAGGAATGATCGGATGGCCTATTTTATCCTTTGCCGTAGCTCTTATGGGAATGGTGTTTTTGGGGCGCATGAAAAGGCGTTTTTGTGATATTCGTGACTATGAGCCGATCGTGATCGGCACAATTCTCTTGTTTATCGGCATCGCTGTGTCAGTTCTATATGCTCTCCATGGTCAGCTCATTATGGAAGCAGCTTGGTTTAAAGATGTGCTTTTGTTTTTGATTCAGCTTGTGAGTATGCTCATGAAAACGATTATTTTATGCGCGGTATTCATCTGGGTGAGATGGACGCTTCCGCGCTTTAGATATGATCAGCTTATGAGCCTTGGGTGGAAGGTGCTTCTTCCGCTTGCCATGGCCAATGTTGTTGTAACAGCGATTGGCGTTATGTTGTCATCATAGAATTTATGACAGATATTCTTTTCTACATCTTTGCAGCCTGGGCGGCCTTTGCTGCTGTAGCTGCGGTTTCGCGCGCAAGGGCGCTTATGAGCGCTTTGTGGCTCATGATATGCTTCTTGGCTTTGGCAGGCCTGTTTACGCTCTTGGCCGCGCCGCTCATCGCAGCGCTTTGGGTGCTCATATATGCTGGTGCTGTGATGGTTCTAATACTCTTTGTGGTGATGTTAATCGATCCATCCACAGAGAATACACGGCCCAGGCTCATTCGGTTTGGAAAGATATTGGGCGCAGCTGCTGCCATCTATCTGGCAATAGTCATGGCAATTGCAGTAGCAGCTCCGCCTTTTGCTAAGGCGCCTGCGACCGGCGATTTTTATCAATCCACGCTCACCTTGGGCCTGTTTGTGCTTAGGCGATACTCGGTTCCTTTTGAGTTGGCAGGAGTGCTGTTACTCACTGCTACTGTAGCAGCGATTAGCATGGGAAAGAAGGATCAGAACGCATGACCATAACTCTGCAACACTACCTTGTGCTCGCTGCAGCGCTCTTTGCCATAGGAGCTGCGGGCGCTGTGCTTCGGCGCAACATTCTCATCATCTTCATATCCATAGAGATTATGTTCGGCGCAGCTTGCCTTGCCATTTTGGCATTTTCGAGATGGAATTTGCTTCCAGATGGAAAGGCAGCTGTTTTGTTTATCATGGCAGTGATGGCAGCTGAGGCTGCGGTGGGCCTTAGCCTTGTGGTGGCTCTGTTTCGCCGTCGCAGAACTGTGTTTGTGGATGAGATGAGACTTCTGAGGGACTAGACGATGCTCGATGCGATCTACACGCAGATCTCTTTGCAGACGCTCATTTGGCTTGTGGTAGCGTTTCCGCTTGTGGGCGCAGCCATAAATGGCGCCTTGGCCATCGGTACTGCGCGAGCAGAGGGCGCCAAATTTTTGCATTTCACATCGTTCATAGGTTGTGCTGCGCCGCTTCTGTCCCTTGCAGCAGCGGGAATCCTCTTCTTCACGCTCACGGGATTTGAGCAAACTACACCCGCAGCCATAACCGGACCTTTGTTTCGCTGGGCAGTGCTGCCAGATCTTGTAGTGGATGTCGGCCTTAGGGTGGATGAGCTTTCTCTCTTGATGATGCTCACCGTGTCGGGGGTGGGCGCCCTCATACACATATACTCGGTTGGATATATGTGGGGGGATGATGGATTTGTGCGATATTTTGCAGAGCTCAATCTATTCATGTTCTTTATGCTGCTTCTAGTCATGGCTGATAACTTAGTACTCATGTTCATCGGATGGGAGGGCGTAGCTCTGTGCTCTTATCTTCTGATCAGTTTTTGGTTTGAGGGGCTAGGTTCGGCAAGAGCAGGAACCAAGGCTTTTATCGTTAATACTGTTGGCGATGCCGGCTTCTTGCTGGGCATGTTTCTCATATTTGGAGTCATGTCTGCGGCGCATGCTGCTCCTGAGTCAGGTTTTTTTAATTTTGAAACAATGGAACGATATGGCGCTTACTTTGTTCCTGTGGCTACGGCAGCCTCACTATTGCTCTTCACAGGGGCTGTGGCAAAGTCAGCGCAGATTCCGCTCTACGTGTGGCTTCCTGATGCCATGGTAGGTCCCACTCCGGTCTCAGCGCTCATCCACGCTGCCACTATGGTAGCAGCAGGCGTGTATATGGTGGTGAGGTTAAACTACATTTTTGCTCTATCCCCCATAGCGCTTGAGATAGTAGCTGTGGTGGGTGCGTCCACAGCGCTTGTGGCTGCCATGATGGGTCTTGCCGCCACTGATCTTAAAAAAATACTCGCGTATTCTACCATATCCCAGCTCGGTTACATGTTTCTTGCAGTAGGGGTTGGCGCGTTTTCAGCAGCGATCTTTCACCTGATGACGCATGCCTTTTTTAAGGCATTGCTCTTCGTAGCCGCAGGTAGCGCCATAAAGGCTTTGGGCGGCGAGTATGACATAAGAAAGATGGGTGGCTTGAAGAAGAGGATGCCCATAACAACATGGGCGTTTGTCATCGGTGCAGCAGCTCTGGCTGGCATAGCACCTGCTTCAGGCTTTTTTAGCAAGGATGCGATTTTATGGCAGACATTTGAGAGGGGGCATGGGCTTTTGTGGACATGCGGTTTTATAGGCGTGGGCCTTACTGCATTTTATATATTCCGCGCAGCAGGCTCAGTGTTCTTTGGGGAACCCAAAGTTTCGCTCGAGAAGTTTAAGAAGATAACCGAGCCTTGCATGTCCATGCTCGTGCCTATAATGATTTTGATTTCGCTCGCTGCATTTGCAGGCTTTGTTGGAGTTTCGCCGTGCTTGGGCGGCGAAGATCATATAGGATTTTGGCTCGGCGGGCTCATACCATTTGAAATGAGCAGGGCACCTACCGAGGCTTCTTGTGGTACCCAGGTAGTGCTTGTTGTGCTCACCCTTTTGTGGTCGCTTCATTTTTCAGTGCTCGGCTGGCTAATCTATGCGCAGAAACGTGACTGGCCAGAGAGGGTGGCAAAGAAGCTTAGGCCTTTGTCCACGTTGGTCTCGCACCGTTTCTACATTGACGAGATATATGACCTCATCGTGGTAAGGCCGCTTATGTGGGTATCCAAACACATCGTATGGAAAGGTTTTGATTCCACTGTGGTGGACGGCATTGCTGTGGAAGGCACATCTCGCACCATTGGACTCATGTCAGCTTTAGTCTCATCTGCACAGACAGGTATTTTGCAGCATTACTTGCTGTATTTTTTGATTGGAGCCGTACTTATTATAGGACTGGTAGCTTTATAATCAGTGACCAGTGACCAGTGACCAGTAACCAGTAACCAGTGACCAGTAGAAACATTCATTATCACTGAATTTGCTGAATTAGGATTTTATGCTCAACCAACATCTTTTATCATTGATCATATTTCTACCATTAGTGGGGGCTGTGGTGCTTGCGCTTATTCCAGGCAAGTTTAGAACCCAAATAAGATGGGTAACTCTGACTTTTTCTCTTATCACGCTGGTCCTGTGCGCATTCATGTTCGCATGCGTAAGAGGCAGTGGAGAGTTTGAACTCATCGAGTCCCTGCCCTGGATTCCGTCGCTTAACATCTATTACAGGGTTGGCGTTGACGGCGCTTCCATGCTCCTGGTTTTTCTGGCAGCGCTTCTTAGCATGGTATCGATCATAGTTTCACGGCGCGAGATAACCAAACGCGTAAAGCTCTTTCACATACTACTTCTCGTAACTGAAACAGGTCTTCTGGGCGTGTTCTGCGCAATAGACATGTTTCTCTTCTATGTGTTTTGGGATGCTGCCCTCATTCCCATCTGTTTTATCATCGGCATATGGGGCTCGGGTGACAGGCTGCGCATAGCGATGAAATTTTTGATCTTCACTATGACAGGCAGCGTGATCATGCTCGTGGCTCTGCTCTATGTCGCAGCTGCGACCTCTTCGTTTAATCTCATCGACTGGTATGCGCATACGTTTGCGCCTACAGAACAACTATGGCTCTTTGCAGGGTTCGCCATCGCATTTGCCATAAAAGCTCCGCTCATCGGATTTCATAGCTGGTTGCCAGATGCCCATACCGAAGCGCCCACGGCGGGCAGCGTGTTGCTAGCTGGTGTTTTGCTAAAGATGGGGACGTACGGATTTTTCAGATTTGCCATTCCTCTATTTCCACAGGCTATGAAGACCCTATCTCCTCTTTTGCTTACGCTCGCGGTAGCAGGAATAATAATCGGAGCACTTTTGGCTATGGTGCAAATCGATCTAAAACGCCTCATCGCATATTCATCGATTTCGCATATGGGGTTTGTGTTGTTGGGACTGTTTGCTGTGGAAAGGTATGCGGCAACAGGCGCGGTTTTGCAGATGGTAAATCACGGCATCATAACCGGCGGATTGTTTATCATGGCAGGTTTTCTCTATGAGCGCAGACGTACAAGGCTCATTGCTGACTATGGCGGCAGCGCTAGATCGTTTCCCATCTTAGCTGTGTTTTTCATGTTGATGGCATTGGCATCGCTTGGGCTGCCAGGTCTTTCTGGATTTGCCGGAGAGTTTATTCTTCTTTTGGGAAGTTTTCAGACAAAGACATCTTATACGGCAGTGGCCATAATCGGCGTTGTGCTCACAGCAGTATATCTCATATGGGTCATTCAGCGCGTGTTCTTTGGGCCACTTAAACACGATGAAGAGCGAAAGATGTCTGATATGCGAGCAAGAGAGATAGCTTGTATGTTGCCGCTCGTCATAATTGTGGTGTTAATAGGCGTTTGGCCAAAGCTAGCTCTTGAAAAAATATGGCGTCCTGCAGATGCATTTGTTTCTCTTGCAAAAAGAGGACAATTGATAGTGCCAGTGGAGCCAGGGGCAAATGAAATTCCAAATTCCAAATCACAAATTCCAGACAAATACCAAATTCCAATGACCGAATGACCAAAACGTTTGTTAATTGGAATTTGATTATTGGAATTTATTTGGAATTTGGTGCTTGGAATTTTAGAGAATTTTTATGTTAGATACTTTTCAACAAATCGATTGGGTGGCGCTTCTGAGGGCGCTCATGCCGCTCTTTGTGATTCTTCTGGCTGCAGGCGCGGCGCTCATCTACGCGGCTTTTTCCGAACAGCGCAAATACGTTATCGAGGCTGGCATAGCTGCAGTAGGCCTTGTCATCGCCATCGCATGCGCCTGGCACTTGTGGCCTTTGGCATTAGCCGTCAAGGGCACTACGCTTGCCACCGATAGGTTGGCCATGGTGGGAATAATCATCGTTGGAATTTCAACCGTATTCGTAACCGTTATCTCTCCGGCATATTTCACAGCGCGGGAAGAATGCAGATCAGGATATTATGCGCTCGTGCTTCTTTCTGCGCTGGGAATGAGTGCGCTCGTTTTGGCATCTGATCTCATAAGCATGCTCATCGCCATTGAGACCACATCGCTTACGCTCTATGCGCTCACCGGATATCTTCGCAAAAGACCTGCATCGGTGGAAGGAGCTCTCAAGTACTTCATAATGGGTGCGTTTGCCACGGCATTTTTCTGCATGGGAATAGCCTTTATATTCGGAAGCCTGGGTTCTACAGATCTTAACGTCATCGCAAATCGCTCGGCTTTCGTGAGTTTTGGCGAAGGCAGGAGCGTATTTCTGTTTGGGCTAGCGATGATAGTAGCTGGGTTAGCATTCAAGGTTGCTGCTGTTCCATTTCACGCCTGGGCACCTGATGCATATGATGGGGCTCCCACACCTGTATCCATGCTTTTGGCTACAGCAGCAAAGGCTGCGGCGTTCATAGCATTCTTGAGGCTGGCCTTGGCCATCGCAGGCCCTGGTGGTTTGATGTGGCATCATCTAGCGTGGGGATTGTCGGCAGCGACGATAATTTGGGGCAATCTAGCTGCGCTTAGACAACAGAATATAAAGCGCATGTTGGCTTATTCGTCCATAGCACATGCCGGATATATGCTCATCGCGTTTCCATTATTGGCCATGGCGCCTGTAGCCATGGCGCGCGCCCTTATGCTTTACTTAGTCGCGTATGTCATATCTACAGCTGGCGCATTTGCGGCAGTGTCAGCCTTTGGTTTAGCTCCTGGCGAACCAGTTGATATCAGGCATCTGTCAGGGTTTTCCAAAAAGAAACCGCTTCTTTCTGCAGGCTTTGCGCTCTTCTTAATATCGCTAGCCGGCTTTCCGCCCACGCTGGGTTTTTTTGGAAAATACTACCTGTTTATGGAAGCTGTTAAGGCCGGTGATGTGGGGCTTGTTGTTCTGGCTGTCTTGGGAACCGTGGTATCAGTTTACTACTATCTAAGACCGGTAGTGGTCATGTACATGAGAAAGGAGATCGAGAAGGAAATGACGGCTGCTTCTTCCTCTAACCCCGCTGCTTATACTGCTGTGATAACAGTGTTGGCACTGGCAGCGCTTGCCATAATAGTGTTTGGAATCTTGCCTCAGGACCTAGTTGCTCTTATACAGGCATCAGCTCAATAGTAGTCGTAGTTTGATCAAAGGTGAAAGCTCAAAGCATCATCTTATTAGCCTTTTACCTTTGATCTTTTAGCTTTCGCTTTCAGACTGTCCTTTATCATGTCGATGAGGTTTTGAAAATCAAACGGCTTAATAAGACACTTGTGTTGATTGACGCCTCGAAGAGCGCTCTCGGGAACAAGGCGATCCCAGACTGTAAGAAATATGATCGGTATGTGCGAAGTCTTGGGGTCGCTATGCAACTTCTCGCACACCTCAACTCCGCTTAAACCGGGCATCATGATATCCAGCAAGATGAGATCAGGTTTTTTCTTCATTGCGATATCAACGGCAGATGGCCCATCAGAGGCTTCTAAGACTTCATATCCTTCAAATCTTAAGCGCAGCGCCGTGGATTTGACGAAATCCTCTTCATCATCGACGAGTAAAATGCGTTTATTCTCTGACATATGAACACCTCCTGGCTCTGCAACCCCTCACTCATTATTGCGATCAGACTTGCGAGCTTTATCGATGTAGTGTGCTATATCCATATCCATTGACGTGCAAATTGTCGTTCCTATAGCAATCTTTATGTTGTCATTTTTTTTCTCTATCTCTTTTACTACAATCTTTATGTCCTTAATTATAGTTTTTGCATCTGCTGTTTGGTCTGGCATGACAACGGCCATGAGTTCAGTTGGCAATTTCGATTGCGTGGTTATGTGCTCTCTTTCCTTAAGGTGTAGCTTGATCTCCTTGTGAACATCTTCTGCGATCTTTTCATCTTTAACAGGTTTGCCTGTACTCTTTTCATGAACGGCAATTGACATAAGGATCGGGGCGTTTTCCTCATCCGGCATAGATGCGACTTTATCCTCTAGATATGTGGTTATGAGTTCCTCGCCGTTGAGATCTGGTATGACAAAATAGAATTTACTTCCCTTGCCAGGCACGCTGCTTACACCTATGGATCCCCTATGTCGTTGCACCAAGAGCCTTGAGACGGCCAGACCAAGTCCAACACCTTTTTCTCCGGGTCCGTACACGCGGCCTATCTGGTGAAAATGCTCGAATACTGATCGCTGTTCATCAGGCGGTATGCCTATTCCCGTATCTGTGACTGAAAATTCAATTTGCGAATCCTTGCGGCCGGCAAATATGAAGATCTCTCCTCCTTTTGGCGTATACCTGATGGCATTGGATATCAAATTGGATAACACCTTACTGACGATCTCTGCATCGCAATAGACATTCAAGGGTTCGGCGGGAAGTTCGATGTCGAGCTTAAGCGACTTCTTTGCTGCTTCCCCCTCAAATGCCGAAAGCTCACCACGAACCAGCGCTTTAACATCAACAGTTCTGCGCTTTATGATCACCTGCCCTGCATCAATAGAAGCTGTGCTGAGAAGCCCGTCGATGATATGAGAAAGCCTTTTTATGTTTACCTGGCAGGTCTTAAGGGTGCTCGTTGCTTTCTCAGACATGGGACCGGCTATTCCGATAAGTAGGTTGGAAATGACATTGCTTATGATCGAGAGCGGAGTGCGAAGCTCATGAGAGACATTGTTTATGAGTTCATATTTTGCATTATCGAGCTGTCGCTCTCTGGTTATATCGCGCAGGACGAGCATCGTGCCTATTCGTTGCTTTTCTGGGCCAACGGGTATGCCCTCGACCCGGATGGTGCGCAGTATTGTTTCTCCGATAGTTATGTCGAGCACAAGGTGTGCTTCGTCCAGCGGCTCTTTACGCACCAACATCGTTTCAAAGGCCGAACCTAGTAGTCTTTTCACGTCTGCAATTGAGGCTTGCGAATCGATATCTAAAGTCAGCATTTTCCTTGCAGCAGGATTGATGAGGATCACCTCGTCCTCTGCTGTGCTGAACATGACAAGTCCTTCTGACATGGAGTTAACAGCTGACAGAGTTTTAAGCCTTTCAGATTCGGTTTCAGTTCTGGCCTTTTCGTTATCGTCCAGCATGTTAAGAAGTACTGACTGATAGCGCTCGAGTTCAGCCGCGTGTGATCGGAGCTGTTCGAGCAGTGAATTTATTTCGCGCATATCGCGAGCGATGCAAACGACGCCGGTCATTCGGCCATGGCGGTCATACATTGGCGCTGATGACAAACTCACAGGTATTCCTATGCCATCCTTTGTGCGATATTCTGTCTCGAAATTCGATATGGCAGAAGAGGTGAGCAGGGGCCAATGAGCTTTGTCCAGAGGATGGTCTGCTGGTTTTATGAATAGGACGTCAACGGATTTACCCGCAAGATCAGAGGAATTATATTTGAGCAAGTTTTCTGCAGCCGAATTCATTGTGCTTATCTGTCTATTGGTATTTATAACCAACATGGCTTCGTTCATCGAACCAACTATGTTGTCGACGTAATCCTTTGACACGGTGGTTTCCTTCAAAGCCCCAGCCATGGCGTTGAAGGCCCTTGCAACAGCTCCAACTTCATCTTCGGTAGTGATGTGTAACGAGACATCGAGATCACCATCAGAAATTTTCTTGGTGCCGGCCTCCAATTCCTTGAGCGGCCCGGTGATGCGACGACCCAACAATAGCGCAAGAAATACGCCAATTGTCAGCATTGCGAGCCCAATCGCTATTCCGATTATGGCCGAAGTTTTTTCTGCAGCACTTATCCTAGCTCTTGAGAAGCCAAGCCTTATAAAGCCTATAGTTTGCGTTATGGGTTTGGCTGGCTCCTCAGGCTCTGCTAGCAATTCCTCGGCCAGCTCCTCGGTAGGCAACTCGGCGCGTACAGGTGCGTACAAGTCCTCTATTACATCATGAGGCATATGGATGGGCTCACCGACGATTGCCTTGCCTGCTTTCATGATGTTTCTAAATTGAGCTTCTGGCAGCTGTAAGTTAATTTCGAACTTTGACTCCTTAAAGATGATCTTGCCTTTCAAATCATAGGCAGCCACGAAGGCCACTTCTGGATTGCTCATCGCTATGGAAAAGGGCTGCTCAAGAAAAAGAGGCTCAGCTGCTATTACGCCAAGCAGGCTGCCCTGGGCCATGCTCTTTGCAAAAGATAGGCCTGAATCTTCGGCATATTTCAGAAGGGTGTTGCGGTTGTGTATGCTGTTGTAGATGATAAGCGAACCAGTGAGCAGGCATATTATGCCTGTGATCAACAGCAGAATTCGGTTAGCTAAACTTTTGTGCATCAACTTTTTCAAGACATACTCCGCTTATGTATAAAATACTGAATTTCCCGGGATCCTTCGCTTCGCTCAGGATGACATCTAGCGATACACTTCTACAGCTTCGTCCAGTAAACTTTTAGAGATAGGGAAGCCAAGCTTTTCTGCAGTCTTAAGGTTGATGATGAGCCCTGACTCCCTGGCATACTCATGAGGCATTGCTGAAGGCAGCGTGCCTTGCAGAACTTTTTGCGCCATGGCACCCGCCTGTTTTCCGTTTTCCATGTAGTCAGTCGAGAGCGCTGCTATCGCACCTCCTTTAACGTGTTTATCGGATAAAGCGAAGAGGGGTACTTTGTTCTGGAACGAAGAAGTGAGCATGGCCTCAAATGAGCTGCGCGAGGAAGTGATGGGATCAGGTGTCATCCACAAGACATCGGATTTTGTGCATATGATCGGAGCAGCTCTTACAGCATCTGCTACTGAAGGCACGTACATTGTTTCGAGCTTGAGTCCCATCCTGTTTGCAGCGCTGCGAGCTTTTGCGAGAAAATCGTCTGACAATGAGTCGGAATAGAGTATGCCTATTGTAGAAGCGCCCGGGATAAGCTTGTGTATGGCTGTTAGCGAATCCTGAGGCGAAGGTTCCAGATAGACGCCCGTTATGTTGCGGCCTAAAGCTTCTTTTACAGAAGGAGAAAGCGTCATGGCAAAGACGATAGGCCTATCAGCGACTCGAAGCTTTAGGAACTTAAGTGCTTTAGATCCCATAGCTACGGTTACTTTACACCCCTGATCCTTAATGGCTTGCATGATTTCTATAGGTGAAGATTCTTCTGTGCCTAGGATGAACTCCTTAGTGCTGCCTTTGAATGCTTTTTCGAATCCTTTTGTTGCTTCCTGATATGGCTTGATATCGCTGGATAGTACTATGCACGCATCCTGGGCGTAGAGAAGCCCTGGCATCAACAAGAACATCAACGTGCATATAAAGGTTTTTATGCGCATAGCCATTCTATCTTCTAAAAGACGTATTTCACCGATCCCCAGATGTTGAACTTGGGCCGCTCTGCCAACACAGAGTTGGTAAACGGGTCAAAATCCGGCACCTGTGGACTGTCGTCGTTTAATAAGTTATTCGCTGCCACTGCCAGCTCGAGGTGATCTCTTATGGGCCAGAACCCAAGCCTTAAGTTGAGAAGATATAGATCGTTCACTTGAACCGCTGGCGTAGTAGCGGTGTTTACCGCACCGTTTTGCGCCATACGATGGCGAACATAGTTAAAGTCGAGGTTTGCGCTGATGCGGCGGTTTAGCCAATAAGCTCGCAGCCCTGCGCTTGCTTTATGTTTAGGATTACTTAAATTTGCAGTAGGATTTAAATTTCCATTGATCGCATCAAAATCCTGATAAGACCAGTTTGCATAGCCGCTGAGCCAGCTCAATATGTCTCCATCAACTCCGAGCTCACCGCCTATGGCCTCGACTCCGCCATCGTTAATAAAAGACAGACCTAAAGTGGTTGGATCCACAATTCCGATAAAGGGGATTATCATGTTGTTTAGTCTATAGTAGAAGAAATCTGCACGCACGGTGAGCTTATCGATCGGCTTTATCGTATTGCCCACTTCAAAATAGAGGATGCGCTCAGCTTTGAGATTTCTGTTGGAGATAAACCTTGCTGTATTAAATGCCCCCACAGAGATCGGCATGTCAAACTGAAGAAAATACTGAACCAGCGTTGGCGTGTTAAACGCAGTGGCAACTCCAGCTCGCAGCGTGTATTTAGGATGGATCAGAAAGACTGTGCTGCCTTGGGCTGATATGTTGGTGCCTGCAAAATCCTTTTGGTGGTCAAGGCGCATGCCGCCTGTGAGGATTACGCGATCAAAGAAACGCGATTCATTTTGTAAAAAGAATGCAAAACTATTAAGAGAAGATATGTTTTGGTTGCTAGAATCCACTAGCCTATAGTTGAAGCCATAGGTGGTGGTGTTTTTGAAATTCTTACCTATGTCAAATCCGATCGAATGCATGATCTCGGCATCGACCGTGTCAATATCCTGCGAGGGCATATTGTAGGTTTTGCTGGAGATGTAATGGCGCTGCCAATATGACTGAAAGTGAAGCATTCCATACTTGCCAAGGTCATAGCTGAGCCTTCCGTCCACCACGCTCCTGCGGTCATCCCAGTCGCTTAGACCTCCGAACTGAAGCCTTTCAGAGCTCTGCGTTATGCCGCCGGTGAGTTTAAACCTAAGCGGATCAATGGGCTGAAACAAAAACTCTCCCTGAAAGCGAAGGTCATCGCGATCTTTTGTAGTGCCGTCACCTGCGACGTCAGAGTATTCGTTAGTGCGATCATAGGCGCCTGTGGCCTTGTACCAATATCCGTCAGCAAATTTTCCGGCATGTATGAAGTTGCCCTGGGCCATGTAGAACCGGCCACCTCCGCCAGAGAGCAAGGTTTTTGTTTCTTCCGGATCGTACGTGATGATATTTATGATGCCCAAGAGCGCCCTGTTGCCATATAAGGACGACATAGGGCCCTTTATGACCTCGATGCGCTTGATGTCGGCCAAAGGTACTGGGAACTGTCCCCACAAGGTGGGGCCTAAAAATTCTAGGTAGAATGTTCTGCCATCCACCAGCACGGCCATGCGGCTTCCTGATAAAACTGTGGTGGCAAATCCTCTGGCCGACACCTCGGTTTCAGCGGCTGTTATGGTATAAACATCCATGCCAGGTACGCGCCTGAACACCTCTGCCAGGTTTGTGACGCCTGACTGGACGATGTCTTCATGGGTGATTATGGTTACGTTGGCTGGGGCCTCGGTCAAAAGGACTTCGCGCTTGGTTGGTCCTGTGACGATCTCCTCTGGCGAAAAGTAGATTTCTTCTTCAATGGATGGAGCTTCCATCATAGCGGCAAGTTGGCCGACATCTTCATCCGTTGCCGACGCGGCGGATATGCCTATAAACGCAGACAGTAGGATGCCCAGACATAAAGAGATATAAAAAGATGTTTTGTTCATACTATTCATTTTTAAAATACATACCGAAGCGAGCCCCGGATGTTGAACTTGGGTTGCTCTGCAAGCACAAGCTGGCCATTTGGATCAAAAGCCGGAGTCTGAGGGTTATCATCGTTTAATATGTTATTGGCTGCAACTGCAAGTTCAAGGTGATCTCTTATTGGCCAGAATCCAAGCCTTAAGTTCAAAAGATATAAGTTGTCGACCCTGGTTGAAGTAGTTGTAGTAAAATTTATCATTCCGTTTTGTGCCATATGCTGCCGCACATAATTGAAGTTCAGGTTTGCGCTGATACGCTTGTTTAGGAAATATGCCCTAAGCCCGCTAGAGGACTTGTGTCTTGGATTACCAAGGTTTGCAGTCGGATCTGTGTTACCGTTTATGGCATCAAATTGCTCGTAAGACCAACTGGCATAAGCGCTGAGCCAGCTAAATATTTCTGCATCTATTCCAATCTCGCCACCTATGGCTTCGGCTCCGCCGTCATTAAGATAGGAAACGCGCAAGGTGGTTGGATTTACCACTGCTAAGGTTGGAGTGATCATGTTGTTTAGGCGATAGTAGAAGAAATCGGCACGGATCTTTAGTTGATCTATTGGCCGTATTGTGTTGGCAAATTCAAAATACAGAATTCGTTCTGAGTTAAGGTTGCGGTTTCCTGTCATTTGGATTTGGTTGATTGCTCCAAACGTTGTTGGAAATTGGTAGTTTGAAAAATACTGTATGAGCGTCGGCGTGTTAAAGGCGGTGGCAACTCCTGCGCGCACAGAGTAGTGCGGGTGCGCCAGATAAACTAGGCTACCCTGTGCAGACCAATCGGTTCCTGCATAATCCTTTTGATGATCAACGCGCACGCCGCCTGTAAAGATCACTTTGTCAAAAAAGCGGGTTTCGTTTTGCAAAAATCCAGCAAAGTTGTGGAGCGTATCTGTGATAGAGGGGCTGTCGCTGCCCACGTAGCGATAGTTAAGGCCATATGTGGTCGTGTTTTTGACGTGGGATCCTATATCGACAGGGATGGAGTGCCTTAATTCTGAATCAATCGTATCAATTACATCTGAGCTGATGACAAAAGTCTTGGAGGAAAAATCGACGTGTTTCCAATAAGTCTGAAACCGAAGATTGCCCCAACGTCCTAGGCCTTGATCAACATTGCCTTCTAATACGCCCGAGCGGCCGTCCCAGTCGCTTAGTCCGGCCAGCTGTAGCCTAAAGGCGTTCTGGGCGATATTTCCACACAATTCGATTTTTGTTGAATCAGTTGGTTTAAATAAGAGTCTGCCATCGATAGATAGAACCTCTAAATCCTTACTGCTGCCATTGTTATCTGTATCTGAGAATTCGTTTGATCGGTTGTATGAGCCGCTGATCTTGTACCAGTATCCGTCGGCAAATTTGCCTGCATTGATAAACTCTCCTTGTGCCATGCGAAAGCGGCCACCACCTCCTCCAAGAGTGGTGCGGGTTTCCTCTGGATCATAGGTGATGATGTTGATGATTCCGAGCATGGCTTTATTGCCATAAAGCGAAGACATGGGGCCCTTTATCACCTCGATGCGCTTGATGTCTGAAAGGGGCACCGGAAAAGTTGACCATATGGAGCCGCCTAAAAATTCTAGGTAAAAAGTTCTACCGTCCACAAGAACGGCCATCCGGTCTCCGTCGATGAGGTGGGTTGCAAAACCCCTGGCAGACACCTGCGTGTCAGCTGCGGTAATGGTGACAACATCCATGCCTGCGACGCGCCTGAATACCTCGCCCAAATTTGTGACCCCGGACTGCATGATATCTTCGTGCGTGATGACGGTGACGTTGGCTGGCGCTTCGATGAGAGGGACTGGCCTCTTGGTTGGCCCGGTTACAAGCTCTTCTTCGGCAAAGTAGATTTGTTCTTCGATCGATGAGTCGATATTACCTTTTGGCAATTCTGCTTCTAGCGTGCCAGCCAGGACAGGGTTGGATAAGAACAGACAGAAAATCCACGATAGGCTTATAGCAAACCTTTTCATCTTTGATTATCGCCCCCAAATAAATACAGCGCGTTATTTTAGGCTATGAAAGCCAAAATGCCAAGAGATATCCTGGGGTTCTGGCAATATTTGAACGTATAGAAATTTAAGGCGCATAGCGCTTTTTTATGTCGCTGCCCTGGACAGCTGACTATGATTTGAGATACCATGAATGCACCATGGCAGCTCTCAAGACAAAAAATGAGGTGAATGTCCCAACAGGGCTGGATGATTTTCTTATGGAATCCACACAGCGCGGCCAGGTCGTGGGCAGCTGGGGGTTTAACCCGTCGATCAATTTTACGCGCATGAATGTGGAGCAGAGCAATGTCTGGTTCTTTGAGCAGGTATTTAATTTCTTAAGATCGTTCTTTGGGCTCGTGGTTCCAGACAGCATGGAGCTTACAACCTATAACGCTACCAAGCAGGTTACGAAAGAGAACCTCAACCAGATGACGTTTTTAGATGAGCTCATGCTCGTTCTCAAAGGCCTTACAGAACCCATCTGGTGCATTCGCCTAAACCTTAACATCGTGGGTTTTCTAAGAACCGACTGGGATCCTGATAAGCCGGTGAGGCTTCAGATTCAGGAGCCAGCTAATTTCATCGTGTGGGGAGGCTCAGACGAAGCAGGCTTTCAAAGCTTTTCTTTGGGATACAAACTCTTTTCCGAACAAAAGATAGAGGGTGAGCATGCGCTTTTGTGGTCTATGAATCAGCCCCTTTTAGAAAAGGCACTAAAGAAATGGGAAAGACAGACCCGTCATCATATCGACGTGGTAAAGAGCAATTCAGATGACCTGCCGCTTTATAGGCACGGTTTTTCCAAACCAGCCCCAGCTACGGCCAGGCCCAGGCCCATGCCAAAAGAAGAAGGACCTGTAGAGGACAACCTGCCAGATTTGGATGATTTGATTTTATAAAAATCCAATTTCCAATTTCAAAAAACGCTTTTATCTGGCGTTTACTGAAAAGCGAAATTAGAAATTGGATGTTGGAAGGAGAGCCCCATGCCATCGTTTGATATTGTCAGTGAACTGAATCGCCAGGAACTAAAAAATGCTATCGATCAGGTTCATCGTGAAATTAAACAGCGCTTTGATTTCAAGGGTAGCAGATCAGAGATCAAAGAAGAAAAAGACCATCTCATGTTTATCTCTGATGACGAATTCAAGATGAAAGCGTTGGTAGATATCTTTCAGACAAAGGCGGCAAGACGAGGGCTCAATCTTAAAGCGTTTGATTATGGCAAGGTAGAGCCTGCTGCCGGAAATACCGTTCGTTGCATGGTGAAAGTGGTTGAAGGCATAGACATGGACAAGGCCAGAGAACTTGTTAAAAAAATCAAAGATCTTAAAATTAAAGTCCAAGCTGCCATCCAAGAAAGCCAAGTTCGTGTTTCTGGAAAAAAGAGAGACGACCTGCAGGAGGTCATCGCCGTAATAAAGGCGCTCGACTATCCAATTCCCTTACAGTTTGTGAATTATAGGGACTGATGAATTATGTCCTCTTCATTCACCTTGCGCGTCCTTTTGATTCAGCCGCCCATCCGGGATTTTTATCGCACGAAGTTTAGGGAATATCCATTAGGTCTCTTATATCTAGCGTCTTCCCTCAAGGCAGCAGGATTTATCGTTGATATTCTTGACGCGCGTGCCGAAAAAACTGAAAAGACAGCTTCCCTTCCCCCTCAGCTTGAACATCTTTCCAATTATTATACGCGAGAGAACAAGCTATTCGCCAACTTCAAGCACTTCGGAATGAGATACAATGAGATAGCAGAGCAGGTAAGGCGAATAGCGCCCGATGTGGTTTGCATAAGCAGCATGTTTACGCCTTATGTCGGCGAGGTCATCAAAACAGCCGAGGTCCTGCGCAAGGCCATTCCATTATTATTTATCATCGCCGGAGGCTCTCATGCGACGGCCGATCCTTCATCACTCATGGGCTCGGGCCTATTCGATTGCGTGATTCGCGGCGAAGGAGAAAAGGCCTTACCTTTGCTACTTTCAAATATCGAGCGGTATCGCGGGCAAGTGGTTTCTTTGAAAGATGATCTTCCATTCGTTGTCGACAATCTTGACGATCTGCCTGTTCCAGCGCGCGAGCTTATCAATCCAAAGCACTATGTCTTGGGAAAAAAGAAATACACGATGCTCATCACCTCGCGCGGCTGCCCTCATCGTTGCTCTTTCTGCTCCACACATGCGGTGGCAGGTTTTGCGCACAGGGTGAGACAGATCGAGCATGTATTAGAAGAAATTTCAGAATGTATCGATAGATTTGGGATTAACATTTTTGATCTGCAAGATGATAATCTTCTTCACGAGCCAGAACGCATAAAGAAACTGCTCGATGGTGCGCTCACTAGCTTTGAGGGTATTGAGTTTATGGCCACCAACGGCCTGAATGCAAAAGATCTCGATCGCGAGTTACTAGGGCTTATGAAGCGCGCAGGCTTTCGCAAGATCGATCTGGCGCTGGGAACCGCAGGGGCGGGCATTCGCGGCAAGCTCAAAAGGCCCGAGGGCATGGAACACTACGAACAGGTGCTCAGCTGGGCCGAAGAGCTGAAACTTCCTGTAACGACCTATGTCATATTAGGGCTTCCCTTTCAGAAGCTTCGAGAAATGCATGACACGATCTGTTTTCTTCAAAAGAAAAACACCCTTATCGCGCCATCGATCTTTTATAATGTGCCGGGAATGCCGATCTTCGAAGAGATGAAGCAATATGAATATGTTTCACATCACATCGCGCGCCGAAGCAGCGCGTTTAACTGTTTTGGCGACGATTTCACGCGCGACGATATATTCGAGCTCTTTTGCAAGATTCGAGAATATAACATGCGAGAAATGCCAGCAACGTAAAATCCGCATTAAATTAAAAGTGAAATTGGAAATTGGAAATTGGATTTTTAAAAATCATCGGACAAAGCAATGGGAGAATAAATATAACCCCCTGAATTCTAATCTATGTATTTGCGTCGCATGATGGTTTTATCTTGTTTTGCGTTAGCCATGCCAGCACGTCATCCGTCTAATTTTGCTTCCAGCTCTTCGATTGTAGGAAGGCTACCACGCAGTTTCTTTGTGTTGCGGTCTTCTGAATGTACCAAAGGCGTTCTTCGGGATCTTTGACGGCCTGAACAATGCGGATGTTATGCCCCCAGGGAATTTGTGAAACAAGCTGTTTCACTATTTTGCCATCAGGATACGCCTCAGCAAGAGAGCGCATTAACAGCAGATTCCTAGGCGTAAAGCCTTTCATTTCAGGAAAAGATTGGCCAAGATCCCTTGCGAGGCGATCTACAACCTTTGCACCCCAACCCTCCTGTTTTTGCCGAGTAAGGATATCGCAACCAATTTCCCAGTAGAGCATTATCATCTCCTGATTTGCCGCAAATCCGGCGTGTACTTGTGCATTACGAATTCGAACCTTTAGTTCCTCAAGGAGTTTAGTATAACTGAAGGGTACCAATGATGAGGATTTTGTCTTGCTCATACTTTATGGAATAAGCAAATCCTATGCCAAAAATTGCATGGTTTAAGAGTGCTATAACACATCCATAAGCAAAGGCTTTTCAGAGAGTATGTTGTTTAGTTCAAGATGTTGCTGTAGCGTTTCACATCACTGATGTAGTGATTGTGGTCAGTGTGGAATGTTTGATATGGATGAGGTGGTCGCAATTTGCGACCAGTTCAAAAAGGCGAAATTAGAAATTGGAAATTGGATTTTTCTGTCCGCCTTTTGTCTGGAAAATGCCCCAGCAAAGTAGTAGGAAATTAACAATCGATGAAACATTTTCATAAAAGAATGTTGGCTGTCGGTTTCCTGCTGGCAATGCTCGCCATGTTGGTCTTCATAATCCTTCAATCTTAGGACGGCGGGATACCAGTAAGAAGCGGATTGCTGCTGGTATGCTTAACTACCAGCAGGAATCAGCTTGTTATTGGTAGTTCCCATTTGCTTTCTTAAACCTTAAATGACAGAGAAAATTTCTCTGCTACCTGGAAAGGGGAGTTGTTATGTCGAACAAAATAAAAGAATGGATTTATGGGATCATCGCTGAGGCATCCTTCTTTGGGTTCCTGTTCTATGTGCAACATTTACTAAAGGTGGAAGGAAATCTTTGGATCAGTTCATTAATTTTATGGGTCTTACTGAATGTCGCAATCGTTTTGTGTCCGGTTGTCAGAAAGTGCTACAAATGAACTTAACACTGAAAAGGTGTCGGACACTTATTTATTCTTTCTTTTCAACTAGTTGCGCAAATTTAAGCGTCCGACACTTTTTTATTATCGCGGCTCACGAAGATGTCATTGGGCTTCCAATTTTATTTGATAGATATGACCTGCCTTTTTGGATATACGCACCAGTTAAACCGCTTGAGAAAAGACATACCGATTAAACCTTCAACACCCTGATCTTTTAAATCATGACAACGCACTTCTATGGAATTTAACTTCTTGCCAAACACCTCAAAGGCATCAATTAACAGACGATAGCCCTTTTCTTTGCCAACGGCAGAACTCACGGTAGAAAAACCAACTCCATCTTTTGCAGTATAGCCCAAGTCAAAAGCAATCTCGTGGTCAATAATGATGCCAGAAGAACCTGTGTCCAAAACAAACATGCCGTTATATGCATCTGTTTTGCTTCGAAGCTTCACAGGAACAATGATGAGTTCTCCATCTAATCTGTATGGGTAATCTGCCATAGAAGTGGGATGTCTGGATTCTTGATTAGTTGCCCTGTGTATCGAACAGCAATGTCATGGCACTGTGGCATTAACTTTCTAACTTTTTCATGAAATATCTTTTTGTCAGGATCATGGGCTATGACTGTACCGACAATTTCGATTGCACCATCTTGCTCATAATCCGATAAGGCGACCCATTCATCAGGATAAGTTTTGACTAACTCTTCCCACGACATTTTTTGCCCCATATGCCCTCCATGCTACCAAATGATGCAATCACATTATGCGCTAAATAGCAATGTGCGATCTGGATTCCACCTGATCTTTGTCACCCATGCCGTTCACTTGTCAATAAAAGCAAGACCAGCAAGAAGGGCCAGGGCGCAATCCAAACCGCCTTGGGAACAATGGGTTACACAATTTGCTCCGTGACGGGTGGTTCTGGGCCTCCGGCAAAAGGCTACGCATTGCGTAGCTTTTTGGGATGAATAGCGAACCTCATAACAGACTCAAATCAAAGGAGTTATCAAGTGTGATGCCTTTGATTGAAAAACACTACTGTAGTGTTTTTGTACATCTCTGTAGCACATTAAATCATGTATTGAACATTTACATGTGGGTTACTGGTAGGAATGATGATGATGGGATTGTTCAACAATGCGAACACACGGACATCAAGAATTTCAAAACGCCTTTTGTTTGTGGGTGATTTTGGGAGGTTGGCATTCCAGGAATCGTACCCTTTTTACTTATAACGCAAAGATAGTTGTTGCGGATACTGTTGGAAGCATCATAGGCATTGTAGCCATTGTCATGGGGCCCATCATGCTAGTGGGATAGGCGCTGAATATATTATTAAAAGGAGTACAGCTTCCTACAATATTACCACTACCATAAAGCGCTCCAAAACCAGATGGCGTTGGTGAAGGAATACCTCCAACGGGGCTTGTTCCGCCAGCAGGAGAGGATGACGAGCCATTTCCATTGCCTCCAACTTTTTTCAATGCATGGCTTGTTAACATTTTGGCTATTATTTCTCGATCATCAGATGAAAGCGTATCATGACGCAGCCACTCTAATCGTCTGTAGTCGGCATTACTCAGCAATGAACGTGCAACATAGTATGCTTTTTCAAAATCTCCTGATAGAAATCTTACAGAAAACAGCATCCTACCCATTCGTCCTATATAATCATTTTTTTGCAATGCTTTGCGCATACCTGCTTGCTCAGATACGTTGGTGTACTTCATCTTCTTCCATTTAAGCGCTGTAAACGTATCCTTATCCAAAAGGGATGAGGTAACCACCCAAGCCTTCTGAGAATTACCCTGATAACGATCTAGTGCAAACTGGTCATAGCCTATCTCTTCAACATAGATTTCATCCTCTATGCCCTGTATGAGTGCAGCTTTTATGCCAGCTTGCTCGGATATATTGGTATGTTTCTGTTTTCCCCACCTAAGAGCTGCAAACTCATCCTTATCCAAAAGAGAGGCAGCAACTTGCCAGGCCTTCTGAGAATTACCCTGATAACGATCTAGTGCAAACTGGTCATAGCCTACCTCTTTAACATAGTTTTTGTCCTTTATGCCCTGCATGAGCGCAGCTTTTATGCCAGCTTGCTCGGATATATTGGTATGTTTCTGTTTTCCCCACCTAAGAGCTGCAAACGTATCCTTATCCAAAAGGGATGAGGCAACTTTCCAGGCCTTCTGAGAATTACCCTGATAACGATCTAGTGCAAACTGGTCATACCCTATCTCGCCAATATAGGTTCCGTTCTCAATACCCTGCATGAGCGCAGCTCTTGTGCCAGCTTGCTCAGCTACGTTGGTGTACTTCACCTTCCCCCATCTAAGCGCTGCAAAAGCACCTTTATTCAAAAGGGAAGAAGCAACCGCCCAAGCTTTCTGAGAATCGCCCTGATAACGATCTAGTGCAAACTGGTCATAGCCTATCTCTTCAACATAGATTTCATCCTCTATGCCCTGTATGAGTGCAGCTTTTATGCCAGCTTGCTCGGATATATTGGTATGTTTCTGCTTTCCCCATCCAAGAGCTGTAAACGTATCCTTATCCAACAGGGATGAGGCAACTTTCCAGGCTATATTAGAACCACCGTGAAAACACTCTAGGGCAAACTGATCGTAGCCAACTTCATTAACAAATTGGTTCCAAAAGCTTGTGTTGCCTCCTAGTAGAAAAAAATACTGCATTCTCCGCCAATCTATTAGCAGCTTAGACCAATTGCGCTCTTTAAGAGCAGCCCTACGCTCTCCTCTTTTGGATTTCTTTGGTATCAGTGCTGAAGGAAATACGGTCACACTTATTGGAAGCCTTTTTGTAACAATTGCCAGATCTCTAGCTAACTGCGTTTGTCCAAGATTTCCAAAATAATGATCAGAATATCCATTTAGACGAGTGAGATCTATTTCACCCCATAATGAACTGTGAAGAAGTGGAGAATTGCCCTCCACCATTAATCGAGAGCCACGCTTTAACATCTCAAATATTTCGATTAGCGGTGCGTCACTGAAGAATAGTATCTTGCCTCCTGCCTCTGCCCATTGTGCGTGAAGTCTGGCCAGCTCACTTTCTTCTTCAGACTTCCGATCCTTGGCTGGCTTGCGTGCTAAGGCCTCGATATGTGCAAGGTTAGTTGTAGGAGGGATATATATATCGGGTGATTCTTGGGGCGTTTTTTTGGGTTGTTTATTTTTACGCGTAGGGTGCTCACCAGCAATAATGCTTCTGGGAGTACCTGTTGAGCAAGGTTTTGTTTTTGAAGCCATATGCGTGTTCCATGTAGACTTATGATTCTTTTATCTTATCGCACTTATTTTAAAAAAGTTGCCTATAAAAAAGTTCGTCAATGAAAAAACTTCTCCAGTGGTGGAAAAAGCAGTATTTTCCCCTAGTTGGCGAATGGTCTCCGTAGTTCAAACCTCCTTAAGTTCCACGTTTCTGCACGTGTTGCCATGAATATGCCTCATTACAACGGATCCTTAGTTATCGCGCGTGAATATGATCAGGTGTTGTCAGCATCCCTTAGTCGCCTATTTGCAGCTCTCTCGTTTGAGGTGCTTCCTCTATCCTCAAATCCGGGCTATGATAACTTCCAGGAATGGAGGAGGGGCTAATCGCGTGAACACTTCTCATCGTTTTCACGATGGAGCACAACTTTTCTTGAGCTCTCTCTCCTCGCCTGTCTGACCGTCGCATTGTTACTAGAAGCATCTCCTAGCAAGCTCGCAACTTAAGTCAGCCAGACCTGGATCTTGTTCTACCTGATCTGTTCTTTACACGATGCCTCCGATCATATGGTTCATATTTGCGCCCGCTTTTGAACACTCCCAAACTCAACGTAGCGAGCCTCCGCGCTGCCTTCTGCCTCGCGTTGTACTCGGTGTAGTTCTTCTCATTAATTAGCATCTCGTAGTAATCGCCGATCTCGTTATTTCCATCGATAGCCGCCATCATCGCTGTCTTATAGGCGTATTTTAAGTCCCGGCTATATCTCGGTTCCTTACGACCATAACTTACTCCGCCACTCTTCCTTATAAGCTTTACCAATCCCGCATAGCTCAAATAATGGCCAGAACTCGAAAATCTCGCCGGCGAAACCACTCGCGACACAATCTTCGCTGCACATATGATGCCTATTCCTGGCAGGCTCTTCTGATGACGTATCTCAGGTATCCGCTTAGACCACCTTTCAAACTCTTCCTTGTATAATGCTTTTTCCTCTTCATATGCCTTGATCCGCTTCTCCAGTCCTTCCAATACAAGCTGATCTCCAGGACTCTTCAACTTCAACCCGTGCGCTTCATCCCCTTTGTACCCAAGACTCCTCAAAAATGAATACCGCTGATTTTGATATCTCACTCCGGATTTTACCAGGCCATCGTATCCGCTCACCACTCGCCGAAGATCATGTAGACGATTTGCTGAATGATATACTTCCTTCAACATCTCTGCCCTCAACAACTGAACCAGTTTAACCGCATCGATCTTGTCCGTCTTTGCCCCCTCGCTCAACAATCGGTTTCTCGTCGGATCGCATATGATGAGTCGTTCCACGCTGTCCTTCAATTCCGTGTACAACCATTGTGCCACTGTCGTCTCCTCAATCGTCAGGATGCGTCGACCCCTTAGATTGCTCAGATACCTCCGAAGCTCCTCCACATCTGATGGTACCTCTATAACCGTTACCTTGTTTGACTTCCCGGTCATCCTCGCTATCGCCATCTTTGTTATTGACCAATCTACTCCGATGTAGTGTTCATATGCCTTATTCATAAGTCTCCTCCTTTTTTTGTGGCTGGTTTCATTCTCACCACAAATGACCGTCCTACAAAAATAGGTCAGTGTCCATGTAAGCCAATAAGGCTTCGGGAGGAGACCTTTTTTTTTCATCTTATCGCGTAGATAGATTACAAAAGGGACAGAACAGGACAACCTCATGAATCCTATAAATATCAGGGGGTTACAGAGTCCGATTTCCACTGAAAGGCGAAATTAGATATTGGATATTGGATTTGCTGCAGGATGAAGGGGTCAGGGAAAAAGGGGAAAAAGGGGACGTTTCCCGGTGGCTAAGTTACTGAAAACACGGGGGGCGTTTTTGGAGTGTAGTGAATCGAAG
This sequence comes from Pseudomonadota bacterium, assembly GCA_043822785.1. GTDB lineage: Bacteria > UBA10199 > UBA10199 > 2-02-FULL-44-16 > JAAZCA01 > JBDRBN01. Next base: position 66 of record JBDRBN010000016.1, on the reverse strand, counting down.
CAGTGCTGCAGTGATTTCGGCAACCTCATCAGCAGCTACCTGCGAAAACAAAGTAGATTTTTCTGG
>JBDRBN010000015.1:0-22938 GCA_043822785.1 Pseudomonadota bacterium | reverse complement strand
GCGAAGCAATCCCCTTATAACCTGTGTTTGCGGGAGATTGCTTCGTCGCTAAACGCTCCTCGCAATGACACCTAGACATGAGAAAAATGAATTCTTATATTTCAACCAGTTAACACCTCTAACGCGACAGCAGTGGAAATTCGAATATCGAAGGAATTACGAAACAAACCTGGTTACGCTGTGCCCAAAGAGTTTGTTCACTGCAGAAACCAGCTGGGGCGTGGGCGCGAGTTTAAGTTCGTCGGGCAAAGAGAGCACTGTCTCGGTCTTATCTGGAACAACTAGGTGCACAAAACCCGGACAATCACCTGGATGTCTTGAAAGCACATTCTTAAGCTGTGATAGATGGTTGGCAGTGACTTCTGGCTGCCTGAGAAAGAAATGAACGCTCTTTGTGAGTTCTCTTGAGACCTCATCTATGGGTATTAACCTGCGGGCGATGATCTTTGCGTTTTCGCCATCAGTATCGGACGTTCCGATTATAAATAAGGGACGATCACCCTTGATGAGCTGCATGGACTCAGAATAAACATCAGAAAACACGATCACCTCAACAGAGCCTTTGAGATCTTCGACCGTGGCAAAACACATGCGATCGCCCTTGCGAGTTGTTATCTCGCGCAACTTAGCCACCATGCCACCAAGCCTTACCTCCTGATTATCACCCGCATCAGAGATAGTAGCTGTATCAAAATTGGCATATTGTCCTAGCAGCTCCTCATACTGTGCAAGAGGATGTCCTGTGATATAAAAACCAAGCGATTCTTTTTCATAAGCCAAAAGCTGCCTCTCGCCCCACTCTGACACGTCAGGCAGCTCAGGCTCAGCGCTTATAGCTTGATCTTGAGGCAGCAGATCAAACAGCCTCTCTTGGCCCACTTGTTTATCGCGTTGTCTGGATGCTGCCATCTCCATGGCACGGTCCAGCGCAGCCAAAAGCGCTGCACGCGCTGATTCAGTAAAGTCAAACGCACCACACTTAATAAGGCTTTCGATCACGCGCTTATTTACTTTTCTTGTCTCAACTCTCTCGCAAAAATCAAACAGAGATCTAAAAGGGCCACCCTCGTCCCTTGCAGCCATGATGCTCTCGATTGCACCCTCGCCCACATTTTTGACCGCAGCCAGCCCAAACCGAATGATGCGCTCTTCTACAACTGAAAAATCTCTGACGCTCTCATTGACGTCTGGCGGAAGGATTTTGATATCGTGTGCACGACAATCATTGATGTATACGAGTATCTTGTCAGTCACATCCTTCTCAGCTGTGAGAAGCGCTGCCATAAATTCTGTAGGATAATGGAATTTGAGATACGCAGTTTGGTACGAGACCATGGCATAGGCTGCTGAATGGCTTTTGTTGAAGCCGTATTCTGCAAAGTTGGCCATGAGCTCAAAGATCTGTTCAGCCTTTCTCTTGTAAATTTTATTTGCTAAAGCGCCATTCACAAAACGCTCTTGCTGCGTAGCCATCTCCGCAGCCTTTTTCTTACCCATGGCGCGCCTGAGAATATCTGCTTCGCCCAGGCTGTAATTTGCCAACAGGTTTGCGATTTGCATGACCTGTTCCTGATACACTATTACGCCGTAGGTCTCTTTGAGTACGCCCTCGAGCTGGGGAAGCTCGTAGCGTATGGCCTTTCTGCCGTGTTTGCGGTCTATGAAGTCATCGACCATACCAGATCCCAAGGGTCCTGGCCGAAACAGCGCGACAAGAGCTACGATATCAGCAAACAAGTTGGGTTTGAGCTTCATCACAAGATCGGTCATGCCTGAGCTTTCTAGCTGGAATATGCCGGCCGTATCTCCCTCTGACAGCTTCTGATATACGAGTGGATCATCGAGCGCCAATTCATCGATGTCTATTCGTTTGCCGCTGCGCTGCAGGATGAGTTTTAGAGTGTCGTCGATGACGGTCAAGGTTTTAAGACCCAAGAAATCAAACTTGATAAGCCCCACCTTCTCTACGCACTTCATGTCAAACTGGGTTACGATTTCGTCTTTTTGTCCACGATACAAAGGAACAAATTCTGTTAAAGGCTGATCCGAAATCACAACGCCTGCAGCATGAGTGGATGCATGTCTAGGAAAGCCCTCAAGCCGCTGCGAGATCTCTAGCATATGTTTGATCTGCGGGTCCTTGCGTGCCATGTCGCTAAGTTTAGGTTCTATGGCCAGCGCCTCTTCAAGCGTCATTCCAAGCGTTGCAGGAATGAGCTTTGCAATCCTGTCCACATCGCCATAGGGAAGGCCCATAACTCTACCCACGTCGCGCACCACTGCCCTGGCCTTCATCTTTCCAAACGTTATAATCTGACAGACATTGCCATATTTTTTGCTTACGTACTCAATGACCTCGCTGCGGCGACGCATGCAAAAGTCGATATCGACATCAGGCATGCTTATGCGCTCAGGGTTTAGGAATCGTTCAAACAGAAGGGCGTGTTCGAGTGGATCGATGTTAGTTATGCCAAGCGAGTAGGCAACGAGCGAGCCAGCAGCAGAGCCGCGGCCAGGCCCAACTGGCAGCTTAATACTACGAGCATGTTCTATAAAATCCGCGACGATGAGAAAGTAACCAGCAAAGCCCATCTTTGTTATAACACTTAACTCCTCGGCAAGGCGCTCTTCATATTTTTTGCGTAACTCAATATGATCTTCATTGTGCCGTTTGAAAATAGCAACAAGCCTCTTTTCAAGTCCTTGGCGCGAGCGTTCTTCTAAGTAGGAAGCAAGATCGCGGCCATCTGGCGGAATGAACTTTGGAAAGTGGTATGTTTTAAAGTCAAATTCAAGATTGAGCCGCTCTGCTATAGCAACCGTGTTGTCAATTGCTTCAGGACAATCTTTAAAAAGCTCTGTCATCTCTTCAGGCGACTTGAGATAAAACTCATCAGTGCCCAACTTCATCCGGTTTGGCTCGCTAATGGTCTTAGCCGTTTGAATGCACAGCAGTGCATCGTGTGCAGGGGCATCTTCGCGGTTAATGTAGTGAACGTCGTTGGTAGCTACAACGCCAATGCCCAGCTCCTTTCCAAGCTCTATCATCGCGCTCGCAACATCAGCCTGCTTTGGCAAAGACTGATCCTGTAGCTCTAGGAAAAAGCGGTTGTCTTTAAAGATTTGCGCAAGCTCTTCTGCTGCAGCTTTGGCCTCATCCAATCTACCTTCTAAAAGTGCGCTTGGCACCTGGCCCTTTAAACAGCCAGATAAAGCGATGAGACCGCCGTTTAGTTCTTTAAGAACTTCCTTATCAATGCGCGGCTTGTAGTAAAAGCCATCCAGGTAGCTCGTGCTTATGAGCCGACACAGGTTTTTGTATCCCTCGCGGTTCTTGCAAAGAAGCGTGATGTGCGAGAGCCTTCCTTCCTGTTTGAGATCGCGCTTAAACCGGCTGCCCTTGGTGAGCAGATATGCCTCAACGCCAATGCAGGGTTTGACGCCAGTTTTTGACAGGGTTTGATAAAATTCTATGGCTCCAAAAAGATTGCCATGATCAGTGATGGCCAGCGCAGGCATGCGATATTCCTTGGCGCGCGCAGCAAGCACATGTATCGGCGCTGCACCATCAAGGAGGCTATAGTATGAATGCACGTGCAGATGGACGAAATTAGAGTGTTGCATGGACCTGTTAGACTAACCACACTATGCAGAAATAATCAATCATCTCGCTCATATCTATTGGCTGGGAGCATTGGTTTTGGTTCTAGCGCCTTGGCCAATTAGCTTGGCGTAGGTATTTTCGGTTCTAGCGCCTCCGGCAGCTCCCCTTTCGCGGTCTCGCTGGCTGCGGACCCTCCCCACTCAAACTGCGTGTCACCAACAAAGACTTAGGCCTTCGCCCGAATAGGTTGCTCGGCCTAAGTCTTTGTTGTGACTTACGCAGTTCTGCTAGCGTCTCCACATCCAGCTCGCCGCGATGGGGGCCCCGCCGCCTCCCGGCGATGAACCGAAAATACCTACCCCAAGCTAATCATCTGAAGCGTATCAGCAAACTGTTCGCGTGTGCCAATTTTCGGAGGGAGGGTTGCTTTTGAGCATCGACGTTTTGACCAAATACAATTGACTTGCGCCCGCCAACGATCTTTGGCAGGCGCAATGAGTAACCTGGAGGGAAGTCGCTAGCGTGGGAAGCAACCCTCCCGCAGAAAAAATTGCACATGCCGAGCACTGACTTATTCCCACTCTATAGTAGCTGGGGGTTTGGAGGAGATGTCGTAGACGACCCTGTTGATTCCGCGCACTTCATTTATGATGCGGTTTGATATGCGGCCGAGAAGACTCGGTGGAAGCGGGGCCCAATCGGCTGTCATGCCGTCAACTGACGTCACTGCCCTTATGGCAACCACATTCTCATATGTTCTCTCGTCACCCATCACACCAACAGATTTCACAGGAAGGAGCACGCAAAAAGTTTGCCACAGCTCATTATAAAGCTCTGCAGCTTTGATCTCATGCATCAAGATATCGTCTGCCTCTCTTAATAGATCGAGCCTCTTCTTTGTCACATCGCCTACAATTCGCACTGCAAGGCCTGGCCCTGGAAACGGCTGTCTCTGAATGATCTCGGTCGGAAGGCTAAGCTGTTTTCCAACCTCTCGCACTTCGTCTTTAAATAGCTCGCGAAAAGGTTCGATGAGCAGAAGCCCCATCTTCTCGGGCAAGCCACCAACATTGTGGTGGCTCTTTATCATAGCAGATGGTCCCTTAAACGATACGGATTCGATCACATCTGGATAGAGCGTGCCCTGGGCCAAGAAGTTTACTCCCTCAATGCGCCTGGCTTCGTCCTCAAACACTGCGATGAACTCATTGCCTATGATCTTGCGCTTTTTCTCCGGATCTTCCACGCCTGTAAGCTTTTCAAGAAAGCGTTCTGATGCGTGCACTACATCTAAGTTTATGTGAAACGAATCGCGGAACACCTGCTCGACCTTTTGCACTTCGTTTTTTCTGAGTAAGCCGTTGTCCACAAATATACAATGAAGGTTATCGCCAATTGCTTTGTGCAAAAGCACTGCTGCAACCGACGAATCCACGCCACCTGACAAGCCAAGTATAACCTTGCCCTGTCCTACGCGCTCACGAATTGAACTCACTTGGGTTTCAACAAATGACTTCATGGTCCAGGTGGGCTCGCACTCGCATATGGAGAAAACAAAGTTTTTGAGTATGGTTGTGCCTTCTGGCGTATGTACGACTTCTGGATGAAACTGAACACCGATTATGCGGTTTGACTCATCAGACATGGCTGCATAAGGAGAATTTTCGCTCCTTGCAATGGCCCGAAAGCCAGAGGGCAGCTCATCTACTGCATCGCCGTGGCTCATCCACACTGGCATGGGCCACTCGCGCACACCTGCAAATAGGTTATGCCCTTCCACAGCTTGAATTACAGCCCGGCCGTATTCGCGTTTATTTGAGCCTGCAACTTTTCCGCCAAGAACCTGAGCTGTGGACTGCATGCCATAGCAGATGCCAAGCACTGGCACGCCGAGCCTAAGCACCTCTGGATCAAGCTTAGGCGCGCCATGATCTGTAACAGATGATGGAGAACCTGAGAGCACAATGCCCTTTGGCCTAAACTCACGCACCCTGTCGATTGAATGAGTGCACGGCCATATCTCGCAGTACACGTGCTGCTCGCGTATCCTGCGCGCAATGAGCTGCGTGTATTGTGAGCCAAAGTCGAGTATTAGTATACGGTTAGAGTCCATAATATCCTAAAATTCCTGATCTAATTTCTAATATCCAATTTCTCACTGTTGTTGCGTTAGAGGTGTTAACTGGTTGAAATATAAGAATTCATTTTTCTCATGTCTAGGTGTCATTGCGAGGAGCGTTTAGCGACGAAGCAATCTCCCGCAAACACAGGTTATAAGGGGATTGCTTCGCTTTGCTCGCAATGACATCCATAAAAAACAAGCAGTTCTAACGCGACAGCAGTGCAAATTCCAAACTCCAAATTCCAAACAAAACCTCTTTAATTTGAAGTTTTGGTCATTGGAATTTGGAGCTTATTTGGAATTTGGTATTTGGTGCTTGGAATTTTGATCAATTTATCTCCCTTGCTTCGTTCCCAAGATGCGTACGTATCAGTCCTGCCATATCCTTAGCCATAGTTCCTATGCGGTCTGCTCTTTCGCCCTCGACCATGACGCGGGCGATGTTTTCTGTGCCTGAATAGCGCACTATCAGACGGCCTTCATTGCCCAGCTCCCCCTTGTATAACTCAATAGCTCGCGCTATTTCTGGTATTTCATCAAATGCACATTTCCTGAGAACTTCCACATCCACTCGCACCTGAGGATAAGGCTCGAATATGCGGGCCAATTCTGAAAGGGGTTTAGCTTCCCTCAGCATGATGGCCAGTATCTTGAGACCGCCCATGATGCCATCGCCTGTGGTATTGCAATCCAGGAAGATGAGGTGGCCGGATTGCTCGCCGCCCAGATTAAAGCCGCCATCGCGCATTGTACTTATTACATAGCGGTCGCCCACTTTTGTACGCACGACGCTTATGCCCAAGTCGTGCATGGTTCTATCTAGAGCCAGGTTGCTCATTATAGTGGCAACGAGCGTATTTTTTTTAAGCTTGCCGCGAGACATCATATCCTTTGCAGCCAGAGCCATGATAACATCGCCGTCCACCACGTCGCCCTTCTCGTCGCACATGATGACCCTATCTGCATCGCCATCTAGGGCTATGCCCGCATTGGCGCCCACCTTGCGCACAAGCTCGCACATACGCTCTGGATTAAGGGACCCGCACTCTTTATTTATGTTGATTCCGTCAGGACGGGTGCCAAGCTCAATGACCTCTGCTCCGAGCTCGGCAAAGACTTCAGGTGCAACCTTGTAGCCAGCTCCATTTGCGCAATCCACAACAAGGCGCATGCCCTCAAGGGTTAGGCGATATGGAAAACCGTCTTTTAAGAATTGAATGTATCTGCCGCTGGCGTCATCTATTCGATGAGCTCTGCCAATTATATCGCCTGTGGGCTTTTGCGCTTTTGACATCTCGTTCTTTATAAACTCTTCCATCCTAAGCTCCAGCTGATCAGGGAGTTTAAAGCCGTCTTTGTCAAAGAACTTGATACCGTTGTCGTCATAGGGGTTATGAGAGGCAGAGATGACCACGCCAGCATCAGCGCGCATGCTGCGGGCTATGAAGGCGATGCCTGGCGTAGGAAGCGGGCCCACGAGCATTACATCAGCACCCATGGAGCAGATGCCCGAAGCAAGGGCTGTCTCGATCATGTAGCCTGAGAGCCTTGTGTCTTTGCCGATTACTATTCTGTGCTTGTGGCTGCCGTTTTCAAAAAGCGAGGCAATTGCCCGGCCCAGAGATAGAGCCATGTCAGGATCCATTGGAGAGCAGTTTGCCCTGCCCCTTACGCCGTCAGTACCGAATATAGTACGAGATGTTATGCTCATGATGTCTCCCCCTAGGAGGGTTTTGCCTAAACCGTGCTTGCTTATAGGAAAATTGCATAGATATCAAGTAAATAGATAGGTTCCGACCAGTTTCCCCTTCCGCGTCCGTTTCCGAAGAAATCGTATGACGGAGCAAATTTTATATTATGACGGAGCAAATTGATCATCGGTAATGGAATGGACCCGACCCTTGCCTGGGGAGGCGGCTCATTATAGCCAGAATGATGGAAAAGCTGTTATCATTCACACAACCCGACAAGGGAGGGCCCAATGAAAAGATCAGCAGAAAGATTGGAAATCGTAGGTATCGATTTAGCTAAGAGTGTATTTCAAATACACGGAGTTGATGCAAGCGGAAAGGCGCTTGTACGAAAGAAGCTTTCCCGAGGGGAATTGATAGCATTTATGGAGAATCTTCCGAAGACGAGAGTAGTGATGGAGGCGTGTGGTGGATCTAATTATTGGGCACGGAGATTTAGAGAGATGGGTCATGAGGTAAAGCTGATAGCACCACAGTTTGTGAAGCCGTTTGTGAAGACCAACAAGAGCGACAAGGCGGATGCAGAGGCGATAGTGGAAGCTGGAATGCGACCAGGGATGCGGTTTGTTGGAGTAAAGGAGGAATGGCAGCAGGATATACTTAGCGTACATCGAGTAAGGGCTCGGTTGATGAAGAGTCGGACAGCTTTGATCAACGAGCTACGGGGTTTGCTGCAGGAATACGGCATCGTGTTTTCCCGGAGAGCTGCTTTGCTGCCAGAGCGGGTGGCAGATTTTTTATCAAAGGATGCTGAGGGTATATCAGGAGTGATGGTCCAATTAGTTCAAGAGCTTCTGACGGAGTTGATGGAAATGGAAAGTCGAATAGATATTTATGACAGAAAGATCATGCAGGTGTCCAAGGATCGAGAGGAATGCAAGGTGGTGAAAATGGTTAGCGGAGTGGGGCCGATTACAGCAACGGCATTGGTGGCAACAATTGGAGATATAAATCAATTTAGGAATGGTCGTCAGCTTTCGGCGTATTTGGGGTTGGTTCCACGGCATGAAGGCAGCGGCGGCAAGATACGGATAAAAGGGATCAGCAAACGAGGAGATAGATATGTACGCATGCTTTTGATCCATGGAGCCCGTGTGGTGCTGCGACATGCGCAAGGACGATCAGAAGGATATAATAGATGGGTTAAGCGGTTAGCTGAACGGCGAGGATATAACAAGGCATGTGTAGCTTTAGCCAATAAGAATGCGCGGATGTGTTTCGCTATGCTCAAAAAATATCGTGAGGGAAAAACGGTGTTGGCCAAACCACCGGCAGACAGGAATTTAATTCAGGAAGCAGCATAAGAAGATATATACAGCAAGGAGTTGTGAGCAAAGAGTAGAAGTGAATATAAACGATTGGAATTGGCAAAAGAACCTACCCAGGAGGTGCAGCAAAGAAATCGCAATGATGGTTAATTGGTAAGCCCTGCTCTTCCCAGACCTGGTGCCTGGCACGGTCAGAAGCATGAGGACCTAACCGGTGATTGAGGTGGTGGAGAGCGCAGATTCCATCAGGGCCAGAGAGCGTTACCTAAATGATATATCGCTCTCACAAGGGCCGAATATATGTCTGCACTTTACCTTACCACCCTTCGCGATTTCACTTGCACTTAGGTCGGGTCCATATATGCCAGGCACGCAAACGGAAACGTATAATACTCTCGACTTGCGTGTTAAAACGCGCTTATACTGTTGTTTGTTGGAGGTTATATGGGTGTAAAGATGAGTTGGGAAGAGATGAAAAAGACCTATCCAAATGAATGGGTTGCAATAATTGACCCTGAAGGTGACACGGAATCCCCTTTTGGGGCTATTTGTGGAGAAGTTATCACTCACAATCCTGATGAGACTGAATTTACAGGACAACTTAAGAAAAGCCATCTTCATAAATGCGTTGATATCAGATACACAGGAGATGTTCTTCCTGATAATCCCGTGGGTCCCATCTTATGGCAGATTTCAAATACGAACTCCTAAAAGGTGTGCCTTTTATCTCTGCGACTATTACGGGCAAACTCCTCCAATTTTCAGGTAGATTTATTATAGATACGGGGGCTTATATGACTATCATTAGAACCCCTCGAATAGATGCACTGGGATATTCTGCAAGAGATGCCACAGAGCCTTTTAGCACAGAATCTGTGATTGGAAAGGAGAAGGGATATCGTCTCAAGATTAAGGCTCTCGAGGTGTTTGGAAAGAGATTTGAGGATTTTGAAGTGGCTGCATTGGACCTACCACCACGATATAATATCGACGGATTGATCGGCATGAACCTTTTAAGCCAATTCGATTGGTGCCTCCATCCCACAAAGAGTGTGATTTCCATCAGATAAAAAACAGCCGATAAGCGAGATTTTTAGCTTATCGGCCGGGTTTATGGATTATTATTTTGAAGATGCTGTTAAAACCAGTTTCTAAACATGCTAGGCGTAGTATTTTTGCACTCATCAGGAATAGAAACACCAGTCAGTATTGCATGTGGATCATAGTCATCGCATTTATCATCAGATGAATCGTTCTTTTCCATATCATTGAGGTAGTCCTGAATTTCATCCTTATAGACGTATCCCAGAACAGCACCTACTCCTACTATTATTGGTAGCATCGCGACATTACCTTTCTCCCCCAACTACGACCTTATTATCGAACCAAAAACGAGATTGTTGCATGGTTTTTTTAGAGACACGCTAAGTACATGGTGACAAAGCGTTTTGCAGCTGCGACATCGTGGACGCGAAGTACCTTTGCACGAGCTTGGATTGAGGCTGCTAAAGTGGCGAGGGTTCCTTCAAGTCGATTCTCTATATCGACATCTAACACCTTACCAATAAAGGATTTTCTTGAGGTGCCGATGACGATTGGGACACCGAGCTTTTTGAGCTCCCCTAACCTCTTAAGAATTATAAGATTATCTTCCACTGTCTTGCCAAACCCAATGCCAGGATCGACCATGATCATCTCGCGCTTTACCCCAACTTTTTCTGCTAATTCTATGGATTCTTTTAAAAAAGATATGATTTCAACCATTACATCATCATAATGCGGATCTTTCTGCATGGTGCTTGGCGTGCCCTTCATGTGCATAAGGCAAATGGGCACTTGTGTATGGGCTGCCAAAGAAAACATCTCAGGGTCAAATCGGCCGGCGCTTATGTCGTTTATCATGTTAGCGCCGGCATGAAGCGCTGCCTTTGCTACAGCTGATTTAGTAGTATCTATGGATATAGGAATCCCGCTTTTTCGCCTTATGCCCTCGATCACAGGTATTACGCGCGCCAGCTCATCATCAGTAGAAACAGGTAGAGCGCCAGGGCGCGTGGACTCCCCTCCTATATCGATGATATCCGCACCCTCTTTTGCAAGCTGTAGCGCGTGCTCCACTGCCTTGGAACCATCGAGAAATTTGCCTCCGTCTGAAAACGAATCAGGCGTGACATTTACTATGCCCATGAGGGCACAATGATTATTTTGGATGGGAATCGTACAGATGTTCATGTGATCTGTGTTGCAGGCTTCTTGCCTTGAGCTGCTGTTTGGTTTTGCTCCTTGGTTTGAGGCTCGGTATTATGCTCTGATTGAGCCTTCTTTTTTACGATCTTCTCACCGCGCATCACCTTATCGATTTCATTGCCAGATAGAGATTCGTGTTCAAGAAGTGCCTGTGCCAAAAGTTCTAGCTGTTCTTTATGTTCGGTTAGCAAGGACTTTGCTTTCTCGTAGCTCTCTGTGACGATGTGCTTTATCTCACCATCAATATCCTGAGCTGTCTTTTCGCTGTAGTCAGCATGCTGTGCAATTTCTCTGCCTAAGAATATCTGCTCTTCGCGCTTTCCAAATGCCAATGGCCCAAGCTTTTCGCTCATGCCCCACTCACACACCATCTTTCTTGCAAGCTCTGTAGCCCGCTCAATATCGTTGCCTGCGCCTGTGGTGGGCTGATTAAAGACCAGCTCCTCTGCTGCACGTCCGCCCATAAGTATTGAGACGCTGTTTATGCAAAAATCTTTGTTTTGCGTATACCGATCATCAGTAGGAAGTTGCTGTGTAAGACCAAGCGCTACGCCTCGAGGGATAATTGTAACTTTATGAATAGGATCTGTTCCCGGGATAAGCCTTGCCACAAGCGTATGACCTGCCTCATGATAAGCTGTATTGCGGCGCTCGTCTTCAGAGATTATAAGGCTCTTTCTCTCTGAGCCCATTAGCACCTTATCTTTTGCCAGCTCAAAATCAGTCATCTCGATAAGCTTTTTATTAAAGCGCGCAGCAATGAGCGCTGCTTCATTAACCACGCTCTCAAGATCAGCGCCAGAAAAGCCTGGCGTGCCTCTGGCAATTGTTGAGAGATCTACATGAGAATCTAAAGGCTTGTTTGCAGTGTGAACCTTGAGGATTGCCTCGCGGCCAACCACATCAGGCCGGGGTACAACTACGCGCCGATCAAATCTGCCGGGCCGAAGAAGCGCAGGATCCAGCACATCGGGTCGGTTGGTGGCTGCCATTATGATAACGCCTTCATTAGATTCAAATCCATCCAGCTCAACGAGCAGCTGGTTGAGAGTTTGCTCGCGTTCGTCATGGCCACCGCCAAGCCCTGCTCCGCGATGTCTGCCTACTGCATCGATCTCGTCTATGAACACGATGCATGGAGCATTCTTTTTCCCCTGTTCGAACAGATCGCGCACGCGCGCTGCACCCACACCAACGAACATCTCTACAAATTCAGAGCCTGAAATCGAGAAAAACGGAACAGCAGCCTCACCTGCTACGGCTCTGGCAAGAAGTGTTTTTCCCGAGCCTGGAGGTCCCATGAGCAAAACGCCTTTTGGAATGCGACCGCCCAGGACTGTAAACTTCTTTGGCTCGCGCAAAAACGCGATGATCTCTCTGAGCTCGTCCTTGGCTTCTTCAACGCCAGCCACGTCTGCAAAAGTTACCCTCTTCTGGCTCTCAGCCAAAAGCTTTGCCTTGCTGCGGCCAAAGCTCATAGCCTTGCCGCCACCTACCTGTATCTGGCGCATGGAGAAGAAGAAAAAGCCAAAAAGCAAAAGCATGGGCAGCCAGGAGATGAGGATACTCTGCCACAGTGGTGTCTCCCTCTTTTTCATGTATTCGATCTTGGTATCAGACTTGGAAAGAAGGTCTAGCGCCCTTTCGCTATCTATCGGGCCTATGGTCTCAAAGTGAATGCCTTTTCTGTAGCCTGGCTTGAACTTGCCACGATATTCGTCTTCTTGGATGGTTACGGATTCGATCTCATTTGACTCAACAGCAGCCATAAAATCAGAAAAGCTAACCTTTTCCTGCGTTTCCATGGGCTGATTCATTATATGCAAAACAGCTATGACCATGAGCACTATGACAAGCCATAGCGCTATAGTCTTATGCGTCTGCTTTGGGCCATCTGGACGTTTTCTCTCTACAGGCATCTTACGTACCTCCAAGTGAATTTTAACAGAATCCACTGTAAATATCTAATAAATGAGCGAGAAGCAAGTTTTAATAATACTTGCGAGAAAGGCGAGACATGCGAGAAACGTGGCTAAACCTTGCTGGCTTTTCTCGCTGGTCTCGCCTGTCTCGCAGTCATGCGTAAAAACTCGCCCTCTCGTATGAACTGCCATGGCGCAGGAAGCCTGTATTCCCCTCTGGGATGGCTAGATAATGCGATCTGGTCCATGCGCGTAAGCTGATCTGAATTGAGATCTGCGCTGCTTCCGGTAAGATTCGTATAAGCAAGCTTTAATATGCGGCGCCTTATGGCTGCTGGCATCGTAAGATATAACTTTCTGTTAAGGGAGATTTGGTCTTTTGCCTCTGACACAAGAGTTTCATCAAAAAAAGCCTCTGCAATTGCCTCCAATGCATCATCATCCTCTGCAATAAGCTCGGCCATGAAAGAAAGCCTGGTCTCAATGCGAGGGTTCAACTCGCGTATCAACGGCATAAGCGTATGCCGAATTTCGTTGCGTCGATAACATGTTTTCAAATTTGTGGCATCCTCGCGGAATGCTATGTGCCTCTTGGTCGCATATTCCTCAATATCTGCTCGCGATGCGAATAGCATAGGCCGCACGAGTCTCAACTCACTAATATACGATATAGAGCTCATGCCCCTAAGCCCAGCAAGCGATGAGCCCCTTATAAGATGTAGAAGGATTGTTTCAGCTTGATCTCCCTGATGATGCCCTAAACACACTGCACTTATGGCGTGTTTTTTAGCAATTCGCTTTAAAAACCCTTGTCTGAGAGTGCGCGCCGCATCCTGGACATTTTTGTTTTTTGGAGGAGTTAGTCTTTCCACTTCGCAAAGTATATTGAGGCATGCTGCTGTTTCTTTTACCAATTCTTCGTCAGCATCAGATGCCTTGCCCCTGAGGCCGTGGTTTGCATGCGCAACTGTCATATCTAATTTCATTGTGTGGGAGAGTCTTACGAGCATATCGAGCATGACCATAGAATCGATGCCGCCTGAAACTGATGCCACGACCCTTTCGCCATTGGAGAGAAGCTTGTTCTCTAGGATGTTATTTTTAAAATTTGCAAATAGTTTGGTCATGATTAATAATCCAATTTCAAATTTCCACTACTGTCGCGTTAGAAGTGCTTGATTTAGCGAGATGTCATTGCGAGCGAAGCGAAGCAATCCCCTTAAGATCTGTGTTTGCTGGAGATTGCTTCGTCGCTTCACTCCTCGCAATGACACAAATTATTATACTCTGCTGCCAGCTTTGTGTAGCGACCTGCAGATAGCGTTATCGCTGCGATCTCCTCTTCAGTGAGCGTCCTCTTTAGCTTTCCTGGCATTCCCAACACAAGGGAACGCGGCGGAATTTGCATTTTTTCGGTGATGAGCGCGCCTGCACCTATGATGCAATCATCGCCTATGTTTGCGCCATTCATTATAATAGCACCCATGCCCACCAGCACACGGTTGCCAATACAGCAGCCGTGCAGTATTGCTCTGTGGCCAACAGTAACTTCGTTTCCGATAGCAAGCCCGTGTGTTGACTCTACATGCAGCACACACAGATCCTGTATGTTCGTTCGCTCACCAATGCGTATTTTTTCAACATCACCGCGCACCACCGCACCGAACCATATGCTCGATCTTTTTCCTATGCTCACATCGCCGATAACAGATGCATTTTCAGAAATAAAAGATGAAGGGTCAATGGCAGGCTTTTTGTCGTTGATGGAGACTAACATTTCTTATCCTTCTTGATATATACATGGCGAAAAGAGCTCCAACTAAAGCACCCGCAGCATTTGCCAGTGCATCAAGAAATTCTGTACTCCTTGTTGGTATGTACATCTGTACGATCTCGTTGAATATGCCGTATAGCGTTGCAATGCATACTGCTACAAATATGATGCTACGCCAACTTGCAGTTATGGAAAATCTCAAAGCCCACGCACAAAGAAAACCCAGCCCTGCATACGCTACAAAATGGAGCAACTTATCCATGTATGAGAACGTGAATAGTCCGCTCTGAGGTGTAATGGAGAGGTAAAATATCAGCAGCGCATAGGCTGCAGTTATGATCCATAAAAGGTATTTGTTAATTCGTTGGTTCATTTGAGAGCCTAGATATTAAAATGCCTCCGCAAAACGGGAGGTGTCTAGATGCTTTAACTGGTCACTGATCACTGATTACTGGTCACTAGCTACATCTTGTATTTGCCAAAATCCTCTGGCGAAAGGTTTTCTAAAATCTCGACCCACTTTTGCCTACGTGCCTCGTCGGTAGTGCTTTCCTTTGCAAGGTCTATCTTGCGTGACTTCTCTATTACACTGCGCGCAACAAATATTGGAGCTTTTGATCTGAGAGCAACGGCTATTGCATCAGATGGTCTTGAATCCATTATGATAACCTTATCTTTACGCGTAAGCATAAGGCGTGCATAAAAAGTATTATCTGCGAGGTCGTTCACTTCTACCCTTTTGACTTTCACGTCCATGGCTTCAAGTATATTCTTTAGCAGATCGTGCGTCATTGGCCTTGTAAGCTCGATGTTCTCTAGCTCTGTGGCTATGGCCGATGCCTCGATAAGGCCTATCCATATAGGGAGCGCGCACTTCTCATCCAGGTCTTTGAGAATTATTATGGGCATGCTCGTAAACGGGTCTATGGTGAGACCTGTCACCTTCATCTCAAGAAACTCCTCTGCAGCTCCCTTGTCTTTCATTTCACTCATTAAATAGCCTCCCCTGAAAGAGAGTTATCATGCGCGCCTGTTACGCGGACGCGCACTATATCCCCAATCATATTGGAATTGCCAGGAAAATGTACGATGCGATTGTCAGCCCGCCTGCCTGTAAGGAGGCCTCTTTGCATACGATCCAGACCTGCTGTCAAGACATCACCTTCGCTTCCAACGAGGGCCTCATTACGACCGCGAGTCATCTTGCGCTGAAGCGCTAGCAACTTCTCAAGCCTTTGCTGCTTATCTTGTGCTGAAATATCGTCGACCATTTTATCAGCTGCCTCTGTGCCTGGTCTTGGCGAATACATAAATGCAAATGCAGAATCAAAACCCACGCTTTGCATGATATCCAAAGTGAGATCAAAATCGCGCTCTGTCTCGCCGCAGAAGCCTACGATGAGATCTGTGGTGATCGACATGCCCTGCTTGGCTTTTCTTAATCTAGTCGCCTTGTCTATATATAGCTCGCGAGTATATCCGCGCCGCATCCTTTTTAACACCTCATTTGATCCTGCTTGAACAGGAAGGTGAATATGAGGGCACAGCTTTTTATTTTGCGCAAATTCTTCTATGAGATCATCTGAAATGTATTGCGGATGAGGTGATGTAAATCTTATTCGCTCTATATCAGTTTCCTGAGAAATTTTTCTAATGAGAGATGCAAGACCTGCGCCCCTCTTCCCGCTTGCATCTCGGTATGCGCTAACGTTTTGTCCAAGAAGCGTAATTTCCTTGGCACCACCCTCGGCAAGGCGTGAAACTTCTTTTACAATATCATCTGCGGGCCTTGATATCTCGCGCCCTCGAACAGACGGCACAATGCAATAGCTGCATGTACAGTTGCATCCCTTCATTGCCAGGACAAATGTGCTGGAAGGAGTGGCATTTTGTACCGGCACATCTTCGATAAAGCGATATGAACGTGCATCGTTCACAAGATCAAGCGCGCAAGCATTATTGCCGGCTATTGCCTTTGTGATGAGATTTGGCAGTTGCGCAATCTGGTCAGGACCAAAGAGTATATTTATCTCTGGATAACGTCTGAGCAGACTCTTTCCTTCTTGCTGTGCAACGCAGCCGCATATTCCAAGAAGCATTTGCGGGCGTTTTCTCTTTATCTGGCTTGCCCTTCCAATTTCGCTTATGGCCTTGTGATGAGCCTTCTCACGAATGCTGCAGGTATTGAAGAGCACCAGATCGGCATTCTCCATATCATCTATATAGGAGTAACCAATGCCTTCAAGCACCAGGAGCATCTTTCCGGTATCGTGCTCATTCATCTGGCAACCAAAGGTCTTGATATAGACGCTCTTGGCAAAATCATTAATATTCTGTGTTTCCGTCTTGGCCCTCATCGCTTTATAATTGATTTAGGGGCAGTCTTTTTCTGAATAGCTTTTTCATGTATAAATTTAGTTGCAGGATGTGATACCGGCCCTCCAGGG
The DNA here is from genome assembly GCA_043822785.1 of Pseudomonadota bacterium. Taxonomy (GTDB): domain Bacteria; phylum UBA10199; class UBA10199; order 2-02-FULL-44-16; family JAAZCA01; genus JBDRBN01. The sequence continues at coordinate 5,803 of JBDRBN010000015.1, read as the reverse complement.
TTTATAATGTTTAATAGCCAAGGCGGTATATACGGTGCACACAAATCACTTACCAACTTATTAAAATCATTAAGCTCCTCATGAGTCATGTGAAAGCATATTGAAACCGGTTCGATCTTGCCTCCGCAGTCAACTGAAATGCACACCTTTTCCCCAGTAAAAATATTATTAGCTTTAGACTCTGGAAGTGGGAAATCTTCCAAATTTATTACTGTCTTTTCTGTGCTCTCAACTTCCTCAGCAGCCAGCGCTACAATAGAAATTCCCAAGATTAGACTTATGACTGTTAAAAGATAGACTATGCTCTTCATGGCATATCTCCTTTTGACTTTGTTTTCTGCAAAACGCTAACCCGTAGGTGCGTAAAGCTTGATGAATTTATCTTTGTAGAGGATGGTCATGAACTTCTTAAGTCTATCCTCTGCTGGTTCCACCTTTTCTGCGAATTCTTTTTTCATGGCATCCACGATTTTATAAAAAGGCGTGGATCCATCCATGCGGCGCCATGCAAAGCTTCCTATATCGTCGAGCTTGACGCGAATATGCGGACGCCTAAGCTTTGGCTGAAGCCATTTTGCTAGCGGGCCTTTGCGAAAGCGCGGAACTAGCAGGACGGCCCCATTTTCGGGGCCGTCCTCCCATTCGATAGTTCTAGTGGCTACGACATTATGCCATTGCTGAGGGCGGTGCTGGTTCATCCGGGCTCCCTGCGTTATTGAGCGGAATCTTGACGAGTATAAATGCAAGCAATGCGAATATTATCAGACCGCCTATGAATGACGGATGCTCGAAGATGGAAGGCAGGGTTATATTTTCAAATGCAAGCCCTGCGATTACAAGGCCCATCAATGCCTCACCTGCAATGAAGCCCGATGAGAGCAGTACACCACTGTTTTCCATCCTAGTCTTCTGCGCATCATTGTATTTTTTGCGTTTTGCAAAATGATCTGCAATCGCACGTATCATGCCGCCCACGAAGATTGCCGATGTGGTTTCAAACGGCAGATACATGCCCACTGATACGAGCATAGGGCTCTGAACGCGTATGCAGATCATTGCGATCGCCATGACCATGCCAACTATGACCAGCGGCCACGCCATCTGGCCTGACACTATGCCTTGTGCGAGCATGGCCATAAGGCCTGCTTGCGGAGCGGGCAACGCTTTGCCACCAAAGCCCATACCGCCTGCGTTGATGTCGCCCTGATGCAATATGAGAAGCGGGTAAAACATTACGAGCGCTGCAACAACAACTCCTATCATCTCACCGAGTTCCATCTTCCAGGGCGTACCCCCTAATATCTGTCCGACCTTTAGGTCTTGAAGCATGTCACCTGCTACAGCGGATGAAACGCAAACCACAGCTGCTACTCCAAGCACAGCAGCTACGCCTGAAATTCCGGTTACTCCCAAAATCACCATGAGCAGCGCAGAGATGATGAGCGTTGATATGGTAAGACCTGAAACCGGGTTATTTGATGAGCCGATCATGCCAACCAGGTAGCCTGAAACTGCTGCAAAGAAGAAACCGGCTACTAGCATCACTATGGCTGCAACCACCGCGGCAATCTTATCGCCACAAAAGTAGTAGTAGAGAAAGCCCATGGCGACTGCAACGATTAGCACGATTGGAGCTACCACGCGGAAGTTGATGTCTTTATCCAAACGGCTTGTTTCTTCGCCTGCTGTTGCTGCCTTTCTGAGATCGCCGATAGAACGCCCAAGTCCAAGCGCCAAATTTTTGCGCATGCGGTAGAGCGTGTACACAGCCGACACGAGCATGCCGCCGATTGCGATGGGCCTAACCATAAACTTCCACGTAGCATAAACCATGGAGATCCATGTAACCTGGCTGCCATCAGCCACGATGAGCGGCTCAAGAGACGGCCCCACAAAAAAGAGAAGAAGTGGAACAAATAAGCCCCAAGACAAAAGACCCCCTGAAAAGTTTAACGCTGCAAGGCGCGGTCCTATAATGTAGCCAACGCCAATATATGCAGGGGATACAGCAGGAGTGGCAAGCAAAGTGCCGCCGCCTGAAGTGACCTTTGCGATTAGATCTCCCCTGCCGGTGAAGAGCGCCACGCCGGTTTTTGCGAAGTGAACGAACTTTTCCCAGCTGGTTGCAAAGATCTTAAGGGCGCCGGCTAACTGAATGCCTGCGCCGAGAAGGAGTGCTCCAATCAAGTATTTGGCACCAGTACCGCCGCTGCGGCCTGCCTTGTGTATCTCTGCTGCTGCTACTGACTCAGGATATGGCAGCTCAGCATCTTCGACCATGATGCGGCGGAGCATGGTGACAAACAGGATGCCCAAAACACCGCCCACGAGCATAATGCCTGTTGCCTCGAGGTAGTGTCTTGTTGTGCCAAACTCGGGCCAAATCTTAACAAGAAAAAAAGCAGGAATCGTAAACAAGGCTCCGGCTGCGATGGCCTCTCCAACAGAGCCTATGGTGCGGGCTATGTTTTCTTCAAGTATGGAGCCGCGAACCAGCTTAAGGAATGCCATGCCAACAACTGCTGCAGGATAGGTTGCAGCCACAGTCATGCCTGCGCGAAGGCCGAGATAGGCGTTTGCTGCGCCAAGTATCACTGTCATTACCAAGCCTAATAATATGGCGCGTATTGTGAACTCGCGCAGATCTGTTTTTTCTGGAACGTACGGAGTAAATGTGCGCTTCTGCATGAGATGCCTCCAAGTTCTATGTGTCATCGCGAGCGAATGATAATGAGCGTGGCGATCTCCATGGATTTAGGAGATTGCTTCGCCCGCTAGTAGCGGGCTCGCAATGAGAATCGTTATCAGTCAAACCTGACGCCGTGGGTTTCAAGGTATGGTACAGCGTGCTCTTCTGCTGGCACTGAGCGATGGAACTGGACGATCTTCCATGAACCATCCCTCTTTTCACATACGCAACTAAATCGAAAATCACATGTGTGCTTTTCGCCACCAGTTAGGAAGTTGCCTGTAAGCTCTTCAACAAACCATGCGGTATTGCCATCCCTGGAGAAGTTGATTCTTTGTGTTTTTTCGCGATCCCAGTGGATTTCGTCCATAGCGCCAAAAAGCTTTTCAGATGCGCTCTTAAACTCTTCCCACCCTAGCCAAACTTCGCTCTCGTCCGTGCCAAATGCCACGAATTTGTCATCGTTTGCTACCACTGCTGCCAAAGCATCTATGTCACGATGTTGGTAAGCATCCAAGTAGCTCTTGATGAGGGCGGTGATTTCATTTACATGAGTTTCGCACGTCATATCCCCTCCTTATTAAGATAGGTTATTAAGCGAGCACTCCTAGCACACGCTCACAAAAAGGCAAGTGCGATCAGAGGGTTTGACACGATGGACTGTTTCAGGTAGCAGGCGAATAAAATCAGCTGACAGCTAACAGCTCGCTCACTTTGTTCGCTTACGGCTAACAGCTATAAAAAAACCGATAGCTGTTAGTTGTAAGCCGTAAGTAAGCGCAGCGAACGAGCCGTTAGCCGCAACTAGGGGGAAACCATGACAACTGAATTCAAACCATATGTTCCTGAACAGACCAACCTGCCCGAGTTCACACTCAAAGCCATTCTTTTGGGCATCGTGATGGCAGTAATTTTAGGGGCGGCCAATGCCTATTTGGGGCTTAAGGCAGGCATGACGATTTCGGCCTCGTTTCCTGCTGCAGTGATTGCCATTGCCGCATTTCGCCTGCCATTCTTGCGAGGTTCAGTTCTCGAACAGAACATCTCTCGCTCAGCTGCATCAGTGGGCGAAGCGCTCGTGGCTGGAGCGATCTTTACGCTGCCGGCCTTTGTGATGGTAAATGTGGGCGGCCAGAGGCTGTGGACCACATTCAATTACTGGGAATCGACTCTCATTGCTCTGATCGGCGGTCTCATGGGCGTGTTCTTTGTAATACTGCTTAGGCGCACGCTTTTGGTGGATGCGCAGCTGCCCTTTCCTGAAGGCCACGCGTGCTATGAGATCGTAAAATCCGGCCAAAAGGGCGCAAGTGGTGCAAAATATGTATTTGGCGCAATGGGTCTGGGCGTACTCATAGAGATGCTCAAGAATTCTGGAGGAGTACAGATATTTAATGAATGTAAAGAATTTTTCATCCATTTTCCGCATTCGATCATTCACCATTTTACTCCGAGCAAAGAGCCGCTCGCAGACATAGCACATACAGGCGGCATTGCTTATCAAACCCCGCTTGCGTCTCCTGCGCTCATGAGCGTGGGTTACATCATCGGACCAAAATACGCGTGCGTAAACTTTGCAGGCGGCGTGCTTGCATGGCTTGTGTTCATTCCCTTGGCGCTGTTCTTTAACCCGCAGTTCTATGAACAGCTCACTGCTGGCGGCGCTGCTATCGGATACAGCGATATGGCATACACTGCATGGTATAATCTGGTTCGGCCTATGGCAGTAGGCGCCATGCTTGTAGGATCTATATATACACTATGGGGTCTGCGCAGCTCGCTCGCATCTGCTGTGCGCGGCATATTTGCAAAACATCACCATGCCGAAGCTGGCAGAAGCAGGTTAGAGAAAGATCTCAACTTGCGCTGGGTGTTCATCGCATCGATGGTGCTGGCGATTCCCATGGCATTTGTTTACTATCATTTTACAGATAACCTCATGGGCGCGCTGGTCTCGGTTGTTGTGATGATGATCACAGGGTTTTTATTCGCAGCAGTTGGCGGCTGGCTTGTGGGTATTGTAGGAAATTCAAATCAGCCGGTCTCGGGCCTCACGCTTTCCACTCTTATCATTGCAGCACTCGTTATGGTTGCATTTGGCTTAACTGGACTGCCAGGCATTGCTTCTGTTCTGGCCATAGCAGCGGTTGTGTGCTGCGCAGCTTGTCTTGCAGGAGATATGATTCAGGATCTTAAGGTGGGTCAGCTGGTTGGCGGCACACCGTGGAAAATGCAGCTGTCAGAGATTATCGGCACTGTTGTTGTGGCATTTACTCTGGTCATACCCATCCTCATTCTGCATGAGGGAAACATTGCAGCAGGCGGCCTTGGCATTGGCGATGCAAAACTGCCAGCTCCTCAGGCAAGCCTCATGGCCCAGCTGGCAACAGGAATTATATCAGGCGATATGCCTTGGGGGCTGCTCATCACAGGCATGTGTTTTTCGCTAGCTCTAATCCTTATTAAAGCGCCTGCACCCATGCTCATAGCGGTTGGAATGTATCTGCCGTTTGAGACTACATCCGCGATATTTGTTGGCGGCGTGATAAAGTGGATAGCAGATGGATTGGCAAAAAGGCGCGGTATGGAAGAATCAGAGAGCACCGGCATCTTGCTTGCGTCAGGATTCATAGCTGGCGAGGCCATAACCGGAGTGATACTTGCCGGACTTGTGCTTGTGGGCATACCTTCGCTTACACAGTACTTCTTTGGCGTGGATACGTTGCCTATATTTGACAAGGCTGGCGGTTGGCTGTCTCTCATCATCTTTGGCGTGGTGGCCTACTGCTTAATCATGCTGCCGATGAAGAAACGGGCATAAGAAGAGAGCAAAGAGAGCAAAGAGAGCATAAGACGGAGCAATTTAGGCAAAGAGAGCATAAGAGAGCATAAGACGGAGCAATTTAGGCATAAATAGGGCCTTTGGAATCTCCAAAGGTCCTACTTTTATAGGCGTCGCAAACCATGACGGAGCAATTTTAAGGACGTAATGATTTTTAGCTGCCAGCAAGCACAAAATTGCTTTCTAGGAGAGTCTGTTGAGTGGTAACCACTACCAATAAAGTGGAAATAGAGCAGTTAAGGGAAGAATCTTTACTAAGATCTAGCAACAAT
>JBDRBN010000014.1:0-7445 GCA_043822785.1 Pseudomonadota bacterium | reverse complement strand
ATTTTTCTCATGTCTAGGTGTCATTGCGAGGAGCGTTTAGCGACGAAGCAATCTCCCGCAAACACAGGTTATAAGGGGATTGCTTCGCTTTGCTCGCAATGACATCCATGAAAAACATGCAGTTCTAACGCAACAACAGTGCGAAATCCGAATATCGAATATCGAAGGAATACTTAATGTTAAATCTCCAATTCCAAAACCATTTTTGAAAATTTGATATTAGATATTCCTTCGGATTTCGAAATTCGATATTCGAAATTTTATTACGGGCAGGGGCACGAGAATGGGCAAGAATTCGACAACTTTAGTTGTTAGTGACTTTCATTTAGGTGCAGGTCCTACGCTTCCTGATGGCAGTTCTAATTTTCTTGAAGATTTCTTTCACGATCCCAAACTCGTACAATTTTTAGATCACTACTCTACAGGTGCAAACGCCAAGCGCGAGGTGGCTCTGGTCGTAAACGGCGATTTCTTCAACCATCTGCAAGTATTTCCAGATGAGAGTAAGCCAGAGCTTCTTACCGTGACAGTCGCTCTAAAGCGCACGCAGGCCATAGTCGATGGCCACAAATCTGTATTTGATGCGCTTTCGCGTTTTGCTGCTGCCCCAAATCATTCCATAACATTCATGATCGGAAATCATGACCTGGGTTTGTTTTGGCCAAAGGTCCAAGACTACATTCACCAAGTCGTGGGCCAGAACGTGAAGATTCATACTGCTTCAGTGTATCTAAAGGATGGCATCTGGATCGAACACGGAAACCAGCAGGTTGCTGAAAATAGGCTCGACTATGAACATCCTTTTGTGACAATGGGTGTGGAAAAGCCTCTGGTAAAACTTCCGTGGGGCGATTTCTTTGTACTGCGTTTCTTAAATCGCATGAAGCGCGACAGACCTTATGTGGATAAGGTCTATCCGTTTCGCCTCTATCTCAGGTGGGCACTCATTCACGACACGTGGTTTGCTATAAAGGCGTCATTTGCGGGCCTCAAATATTTTCTGCAGGTCTTGCTGGGCATCGGCGACAATAAGCAATTGGGCAGAAAGCAATTTCTCAAGATCATAAAGGAGTTCTCATTTCCGGTTAGAATGGATTTGGCTGCGAAGAGGATCTTTGCGCTTCATCCTGAGGTAAAGGTGGTGGTGTTTGGTCATGGACACAGGGCGGCAAGCGTTCTGTTTGCTGGGGGCAAGCAATATTTTAACACAGGCATTTGGAACGAGATGATAAGCCTTGATCTTGGCACTATGGGTCGTATGCTCAGGCTTACATTTGTGGAGATTGGGCGAGACAAGCAAGGCATGCCCATTGGCCGTCTCATGGAATGGAAGGGCGTGCAAAAAGAGGTGGAGGAAGTAGAGGCAGTATAACTTACTTGCCGCCTCTCCTTATGATCTGCCAAGCCTCCTGGCGGCGACCGCTTGTTATTTCGTATATTATTTCCCCTTTTTCGTCTTGAACCTTGTAAATCTTTGTCGCCGTCTCCTCAGCCCTTGTTCTTCTTATTCCGTTTTGTTCCGGCAGCTCTGCCCAAGGGCGCCTGCCTTCGGTAATCGCCCCGCTAAGCACTGTTTTGTATGCTGCCTCAACTATCACACCATTTTCCATAAAGGCCGCTTGGAAAACCGGATCCTGCTGTGCCAGCTCGAGCGCCCTTACAATATCAGGCATGCTTCCCCGAAGCTCCATCTGAGTTATAGTATCAAGGCCTTTAAAAAAGTCAGAGTTCTCTATGCCTTGTGTGAGCTCTCGCGTCATATTTTTTGAGTTTATTGTCGCAGACCTGTTAGGAATTACTTCTGTGCCGTCCGTTATGCGAATGAGCTGGTCCAGCATTCTTGCATTAAAATCTATTTTTTTATTAGCAGTGGGGATGTATTTTTTTAACAACATCTTGTCACTTATCAAGCCAAGCATGCTCTGTTGCTCGCCAGCTCTCATGCTGTGCCAGCGAAGGACAATGGCCTCAGCCTTTGTCATCCTTTCCTGTTCAGAGAGGCCCGCAAATTCAGGCCTCTTTTTAAGCTCAGAATCAACGCGCTCAAAATCGCGATGTAGATTGTCGGTGAAAATGTATATAGGTTCTTTTGATTCCCTTGAGTTGGGATCAGGTGTGAAGTCTTTAGGATAAAGCGATACGCGCTGGGCTAGAGACTCATCCACTCCATGTTTGCTAAGGATCTCTGACACTCTTTGAGCTGAGAGATGTGTTCTCTTTTGACCAGGTTCAGGAGGTTCTAAAAATGCTTCGACCACAATATCGATTGCTACGCGTTCGCGCATAGCATCTGGGATGTGTTTTAATTGATCAGACACGTATTCAACTTGCCCAGAAAATATACCATATATTGTTTCAAAGGGGAGTTGATGAACTAGCGCCTGTGCTACTTGTTGATTTGGAATTTGAGCGAGATTGTACTGCCCCTCTTTCATGTCAAACACAGTGAGCATGTCGGCAGCAGTAAAAGTTCCGTCTGCTGCATATGTACCTATGTCGAATGTGTCCTTGCTTATTCCATGTTTCTCAAGCACAAATGTTGCCCAATCGGCTGACACAGTTCCATCCCAATTATTGCCGCGGTTTCCATTCTTATACAAATCGCTCAGGGCTTCAAACATCAGGATGCGAGCAGCTCTTCTATGGAGCACGTCTTGGCGCCTACCACCTGAGATTGTGGTGTAATGCAGTTGGCTCATGACATCACTTGTCCTCATGGAGATGGAAATATCATAATTGGTGGCGTATTCTGATACGCCTGAATTAACATGATCCAGCGAGAGCTTATGGTTTTGCAAGTCATTCGGAACGTCATGGCCGATACGCTTATAGGCGGGTTCAATCGCCCTCAGCGAGATTATGCCATCGTTCAGAACGTGGGGATTGGTTTCTATGATGCCTGCAAGAAAGCGGGCCACTTCGATTCTTTTTAAGGGATCCAGGCCGTTTTCGGGAAGCCTGTTAAAGATATCCAGCGTAAGTTGCATCTGTTTTCCATCCCCCACCCTCGTTTCGGCAGGATTGTAGGGTTGACCCAATGTCACGGCTTCACGCCACATCTCCTCAGCTGCGAGCGCACGCATTTCTTCTTCGCGCTTAAGCCTTTCAGCTTCACGCGCCTTCATTTCAGCTTCATGCGCCCTCTTTTGTTTTTCCTTTTCAATCTTTCTGAGCGGCGCTTTTTTCATCCATCGATAGTACAATGCGACAAGAGCTCCGGCGGCAAGGGTGCCAGCCAGGCCACCGACTACAGCATATTTATAATGCCAGAAATGCCCGAACCAGCTCACCTCTTCTTTAGGAGGAGTCTTGGCAGGAGCTTCTTTCTTAGGAACCGTGGCCGAAGGAGCTGGCGGTGTAGCAGTGGCTGAAGGTGTGGGGGAGGGCGCAGGGGTTGGTGGAGCTGTGGGTACGGGCAATGTGCTAGGCTTTACTGAAGGTTCCTCAAATGATAAGAGATCGCGAGGCCCGCTAGAGTAAAACCAACGGCCCATCCATGGGCCAGATCTATATATACAGATTTTTCCTATCTTATCCTTTGTCCTATCGATCCAATCGTTTAATTCTTCAACAGTCTCTGGTTGAGGATGAAGCAGGGCGACGTCATTCATGAAGTAGTCAGGACAGTCAGAATAACACTCTGTGGCGCAGGTTGTGCCGTTTGTGCCGCACGCATTTGGTTTTGGACATTCGCCAGAACTAAGCATCTTTTTTACCTTTATTTTGCACTAGAATAGCTTTCTTTAATATTATCGTCTGCGCGTTAGATAAGTTGCCTACTTTACTTGCCGCCCTTTTTTAAGGCAGTGTCTACTGCACCTTTGGGTTTTGCATCTACATCGCCACTCCTGAGCGTATCCTTTCTATTTGATTCCTCTGTCTCATCAGCTCTGGACCGTGCCCTGCTTTGCTCACCGGTGAAGCCTGAAACGTTTGATTTGCTGCCGGCTTTAATTCTTATCATGTACTCAAGCCCATCAGTGTTTATTTGCCCGTTTTCTACATAGCTGGCCCTGAATATGGGATCATGCTTACCGGCTTCTCTTAGCTGCGATAAGATCTCTTTGCGACCTGCTCTAAACTCGCTCTTTGCAATCGCATCAAGCTCCTGAAATGCTTTTGTCTGCTCAAGCTCCTCCCAGAGCTTATCGTCTGTTAAGGCAGCTGCATCCTGGCCTGCTTTGGCAGGTAAGACCTGCTCCCCTGGTTTTGATGACGGAGGCGGTATCGAGGCGTCCTTAGCAGCAAAGGGGTCTTCCAATAACGTTGGGTCTTCAAGTATATTGCGTATCCACGTGAGTGGCACAGGGCCTTCATGGATTTTTTCACCTGCGCCAAATTCTTGTACAATATCTTCCCACTTATCAGCAGACATGGCACGTTTGCGCGCAAGAAGCCTTGCTGTCAATTCTTCTGTTGGAATTCCACGATTTGCTGCAAAACGAACAGCTTCAGCCATCTGTTCAAGCTTTTCGTAAAGGATATAAAAATCCACTATCAGTTTTTTGCTAGCCACGGAATCAGGCGCCGCATCAGGTGAATAGGAGTGGAATGCGAGTTTGCTTGCAACATCCATAGTGCGAGATAATGGATCAGCAAAGGTATCTATGTGGCCGAGCTTGTACATTATCCATCCTCTAGAAACCGGACTTGCTTTACCGTTTTCTGGCACGCGAAAACTTTCTACAACATCGTGCCAATCAGCAGGGGACATGAGGCGCTTGTGGATAAGAGCCCTTCTTGTCAAACTTTCCACGTCAATTCCTAGGTCTGCTGCTTCGCTCAGAGCTTTGGGCAGACTTACTATTTGTCTGCGCAGCTCATCGTATTCATTTACCAAGATTTCCATAGCATTGTCTTTTATCTTTGTGTTCAGATCGATTGCCATTTTGTTGGGCTCTGATTTAACAGAGATCTCAGAGGAAGATCCCACAAGCTCTTTGCCACCTATCTTAACTATCTCTCCTTGCTGTATGCTGGTAAGAAGTTTGAGCCGTTCGTTAAGAGGAAGCTTGCGATATTCAGTGAGATCTATTTCATTGAGTTCCTGCAAAGCGTCAAACTGAGTTTCAATATCAATCAAGGATGTCAATGTCTGTAGACTTATCTCTCTATTAGGCAAGTCTTCTGGTTTATCGAGCAAATCCATTACCCAGGCATAAGGAAGGCGCATTTTTGGAGGTCCAATGCTCTCGGGCTCTGACATATCATTTAGGAACTCCATTCCTTTTGGCGCATTAGGCTTTGTTTTAACTTTCGGTTCAACCTTCTCCCACAAAGGCGCGTCAGGAGTAAGATTTTTTGCAGCAAGGACTCTGAGTATCACATCTTCTACATCAGTGCCGAGTTTCCTTGCAGCCTGATGTGCTTCATGCATTACCCGGAGCTGCTCGCGCAAGTCGCGATATTCATCCATTAGAGCACGAAGCTTAGCTTCACTTGCATCCCATGTTCCAGTCTCTTTGCTAAATACAATCAGATCGATCTGTATACGCTCTGCAGCTGCGATTTCGCTGTTTATATCTCTTATCTGGATTGTGGGTCGCGGGATCCTTATAGAAATGCTCACGCCTTGTATACGACTGTAGGAATCGCCGGCTGCCATCTTCATGGCCGCGTCGAGTATTTTGCCCTTCTGTGTATAAGAACTATCTCTATACCAATTCTTTTCCTCAAGCGCTTCATCCAGGAGGTCTTTTGCATCATCAGTGAGCAGTACATCCCTCTTCAGGGATACTGCGTTACCATCTGGCCCTACAATTTCTACGATCGGATCTGCTGGAATTATGGTGACGGAAACACCGTCTATTCCGAGATTTGTCTTTCCTCTCTCTAGGAGCATTAATTTATCCAACCTCTCCTCAGCTGAAAGGGCCTTATACCAGCGCATCTCTTTTACCTGTTCATGTATCTGAATTATTGAAGCCATTCTTTGTAAAGTCCGGTTTATAAAATCAGCATTGAGTTTTAGCTCTTTAAAACTACTTGGGCTGACAGGGGGACGACCTGAAGATCTAATGCCTTGCCTGCGCGATGAAGGTACCCTGTCTGACCTGCGGGCCGAAGAGCGTGGTCTGTCAGAGATGGGCGCTGCTGGAATAGTAGATCGCGCAGATCTTTTGCTGCGCCAGCTGTTATAACGAGTCCACAGACCTGAAGCTTTTGAACCTAACTCACTGATTCGAGTGAGCGCGCTTTGCCACATGGGTACAAGGGTTCTTGTGTGCCAATTTCTGAGCGCAGTGAGGGCGCTGTTCCATAGACCCCTAATATTAATGCTGGGCAAATTAATGCTGGGCAAAATGCGCCGAATAGGGATTTTCGGGGGATCTGACGTGATTTCGATATCCGAGGCGCTATCTGCTGCTTCAAGGGCGTTAATACTCGGCCTGCGCAGCGGGTCTTTTTCTGGAAGCCGTGGCGGTGGTGGCAACACTGGCTGGTTTGCGCCATTAGCCTGAGGTCGCGGTGGAGGTGGAGGTAATGCTCTACGCGCTCCAGCTGGCCTTGGTGGTGGAGGCGGCGGCTTTGGCTCGCTTGCGCCATCTTTCGTCGGTGCTGGTTTAGGTAAAAATTTAGGCTGTCTTGGCCTTGCAACATCAGCTTCTGGCAGTGGTGGAGGCGTGGGCTGCATTGGTCTATCTTTTCGATATCGTGGTGTAGGCAAAGACCTACGTGAGCTAATGGACCCTCGTGTACGCTTCGGCAGTTCTGGCGGCCTTGCATCATCAGGTTCAGGTAGTGGAAATAGTGATATGTGCTCTTTGGCCGGTTCTGGTAATGGCTCAGGTATAGCAGGTTGAGGAGCAGTGCCTTGTACCTCAGTAGGTTGTGGTGATGGAGCAGGTGCTGACTCGGCTTGCTTAGCAGCCTCAGCGCGTGCTTGTTCTCTCATTGCCAAGTAGTTCTGCCAACGCCCCTTTACCTCTGTGCCTAAACGAGTACCCAAATCCGATGTGCCTGAAACAAAGGTCCTTATGCCATCTGCAGTTCTTGTCCTCAGGTGTTTGGACACAGCAAATGCTGTAGCAGTGGCAACGGTCAAGCCGCCTATTACTAACTTGCCCCAATGCTGTGATAAAAAGTTTTCGATCTCGAGCGTGGTAGGTCCAAACGTTTCATCACCTTTAGTTCCTGTTGCCGATGGCGTGGGTCTAGGAGTTGATGGGGCAGGTGAAGTTTTCGAAGCAGTTGCAGTGGGTGCAGGCTGGGTTGTTGGCTCAGTAGTAGGTACTGTTGTCGTCGTTTTAGTCTTGGTAACAGTTGCAGTGGCCGTAGCTTTAGCAGCAGCAGTTGCAGAAGGCGCGGGAGGAAGTTTTGGCTCATCCGAAGGTTCCTCAAACGAAAAAACATCGCGGGGCCCGCTAGAGTAAAACCAACGGCCCATCCATGGGCCAGATCTATATATACAGATTTTTCCTATCTTATCCTTTGTCCTATCGATC
>JBDRBN010000013.1:0-2744 GCA_043822785.1 Pseudomonadota bacterium | reverse complement strand
ATTTTTCTCATGTCTAGGTGTCATTGCGAGGAGCGTTTAGCGACGAAGCAATCTCCCGCAAACACAGGTTATAAGGGGATTGCTTCGCTTTGCTCGCAATGACATCCATGAAAAACATGCAGTTCTAACGCAACAACAGTGGTTGCTTGGAATTTGGAATTTTTACAGTTTGTGCCTAAGCAATGGTATTCTAAGATGCTGCCTGAAGGTTTCGCCATCCAGCCGATCTGTTTTGCGTTGCGACATTAAGCCTCGCTGGCCTGAGTGTTGCGAACCCAACTTTGTGCAATCAGCAAAAAAGACTGCGTGTTTGCCAAATTTTTCTGCAACTTCGTCCACAGCTTCAAACAAGCGCTCATTATCAAACGCAGCTTTTGGATCTTCAAACAAACCAAATTGCGCTGGTAGAGGTTCTACAAGATCAAAGAGCACCACGCCTGTTGCGCGATACAATATGCCTGGCTGATATATTTCATCGAACAATGTAGCAAGCGGAGCTGTAAGTTCATTGGTGGTGGAGGTTTGACGAGGAAGCTTTGTGTCTGCACCTGCGTGTTCATAGGTTTGCGTACGAAGATATAGAGCGAGCCCCTTTGCAGCAAGACCATGTCGCCTGGCCTTTATGGCTGCAGACTCAAGGTTACGAAGCGCACGCGCCCACACATGATCTCGGTCTTTTGAAGGAGGCGTAAATGTTTTTGTCTTTGATATGGATAGTTGCTTGCCTGGCGCCTCGTTTGAAACTCTATAGATGTAGTCTCCCCTAAGCTCTGCCCAAACTTCGCGACCCACCTTTCCCATAAGGCAAGAGGCAAACTTCTCTGGCCTTAGAACAAAATCCAAAGCATTCTTAAGGCCATGCTTCTCAAGCAAAGCTACGCTGTTTGGACCAAAGCCCCACACATCTTCTAAAGCTGTGCGCTCAAGCAGCAGATGTATCTGCCTGCCCCCTACTGCAGTGAGCCCGTGCGGCTTTCTAAACTTAGAACACAGCTTGGCAAGCGATTTGGAAAGCGAAACACCTATTGAAACAGTTATATCCAACTCGCGTTCTATCTTCTCTTGAATGCGATGTGCGATCTCTTTGTAATTTGTGCGAAACAGTCTGCGTAGACCGGTAAGATCGCAAAACCCCTCGTCTATAGAATATTCCTCTACCACAGGCGTAAATCGCCTCATTATAGAAAACATGTTTTGCGAATATAAACTGTAGGTCTCGTAATCAGAAGGAAGGAGTATGCAATCAGGGCAGGCCCGCTTTGCTTCGTGCAAAGGAGTGCCCCTTTTAACTCCCTTTGCCTTGGCCTCATAAGATAGGGCTGCAACGATGCCCCGCTCTGCCCCCGTGATAACAGGCTTGCCCTTGTACTCAGGATGCACAGCCTGCTCTACAGATGCAAAAAACGCATCTGCGTCGATATGGGCAATTGCCCTGGGCCAGCTCCTTAGCATAAGCGCCTTGCTCATACCAATTGGCCTAGGTGGGAGCCCGTTCACTTGTCAATAGAAGGAAGGTGGTTTCTCACCCTTTCTGATGAGAAAGCCGCAGTTAGGGGAAGCGAGAGAATCGATCATCTCTCCAGTGTTTTTCATGAAGATACTGCCTACATCGCCAATTGTATCGCCATTGAGCAGCCCCTTTACTTGATGAGTTCTTCCACTCGCATTAGTAAATTCTATCTCGCGCCCATCGCCTTGCAGCACATCGATCGTGTACTGACCGCTAAGGACAGGTATCTCCTCGCCAGGGGATATGACCCTTTGCTGGCCTAACATGTACAACATGCCTCTACCAAACACATCGCCAAGCGCAGTGATCCCCTGCTCAAGTTGAAACAAACCGCGCCTGTGTACATCAACAGGAATGAGATGAATCCTTCCGCCATGAATCGGAAGTGGTACGCGAGTCACTCCGCCAACGCTTGTGCTGTTAAAAAGGGTAAGCACCTCTCCCACCGCTACCCTGCTTGCGCCATTGACGCTTACATAAAAGGGCTCTGTCTCATAAACGCCCCTGGCCAAGCTGCGCAAATAAGAAGCCACCGTGACTCCGCCGCCTTTATCTCTGAACTTTTGCACCTCATGAAAAACCGCACCTGAAACGCCGAAACCCATGCTGTGCATGAGCAGACGCTCTGGCCCCCCATCGAACCACACTGATATGGCGCCGAGTTTTATGGGAACGGCTTCTGCAAGAAACCTAAAGAGCATTGCGGGATTACGAGGCACGCCTAACTCACGGCTCATGTCGCGCGCTGTGCCAGCTGGCGCCGGAATGATGACAGATTTAAATCCCGCCCGTAAGGTCTGAAGCGCTGCTGTACCCACGTCAGCAAACGTGCCATCACCTCCCACTGCGATCACATAGGGCGGAAGGCCTGAGGCTTTGCTGATGATAGCCTCTTTAATTTTCATTATGCGCTGATCCAAATTCGCATCTGTCATGACAAGAGAAATATCGCCCTCAAACCTCAAATCGCCATTACCTGCCATCAATGCAGCAGCATTCACAAGACGCTGTACATACTTAACCGCCTTGCCATTACCTGCCCGCGGGTTGGACACGATGATGATGTCAGGCCTGATCACCAAAGGCTCTTCCTTTTTGGGGTCAGCCCAACCCATATGGGCCATACCCCTCTCGATTAGAGTGAGATCTCTAGCAGCAGGCCATGCGCCAAAAATATCGCCGGACGTGGGAGTGGTTGCACATAACGGCAGGGGGCAAAGAATAGGTCTTAACG
>JBDRBN010000012.1:0-12780 GCA_043822785.1 Pseudomonadota bacterium | reverse complement strand
ATTTTTCTCATGTCTAGGTGTCATTGCGAGGAGCGTTTAGCGACGAAGCAATCTCCCGCAAACAGAGGTTATAAGGGGATTGCTTCGCTTTGCTCGCAATGACATCCATAAAAAACAAGCAGTTCTAACGCGACAGCAGTGAAAATTCTAAATCCAAAATTCAAAACAACCGAGTGGTGAAAGTTTTTGTTTAGAACATTTGAATTTTGTATTTTGAATTTGTTTAGTATTTAGTGCTTAGGATTTAGGATTTCTAGATCCAGCACTTAACCTGAATACACTACCTTCCCTCCAACAATGGTATACCGTGGTTTGCCAACCACCCTTAGACCATCAAACGGCGTATTCCTGGATTTGGAAGCAAAGCGTGATGACTGGATCGTCCAGGAGCTGGTGGTATCAAAAATTGTAATATCTGCGTCTGCACCCTTTGCCAGAGTTCCTTTGCCTTTGAGGCTCAAAATTTTTGCAGGCGCACTCGTGAGCGCTTCGATCAATCTCTTAAGCGTCAGCTTTCTCTCGTTTACCAGTGCGAGCATGAGCGGAAGCATGGTTTCAAGACCGATGAGGCCAAAGCACGCTTCTTCAAAGCCAGCTTCTTTATCGATGATATTGTGCGGCGCATGATCTGTTGCGATCGCATCGATGGTTCCATCAGCCAGCGCTTTGATGAGCGCGCGCTTGTCGCCGTCTGTGCGCAGCGGCGGATTTACCTTTGTATTTGGATCATAATCCACGACCGCGTCTTCGGTGAGCGTTAGGTGATGAGGCGTAACTTCAGCTGTTACCTTGACTCCCCTGCCCTTTGCTTCTTGAATTATTCTCACTGATCCTTCAGTGCTTACATGTGCGATGTGTAAGGGGGCGCCTGTGAGCTCTGCTAAAAGAATATCGCGCGCTACCATAGACTCTTCAGCTGCTGCTGGAATTCCTGCAAGGCCTAGCTCTAACGATACGTTTCCTTCATTCATCATGCCGTTAGCAGAAAGAGCTGGATCTTCGCAGTGAGAGATAACAGGAAGGCCAAATGCAATTGCATATTCCATTGCGCGGCGAAGGACGCTGGCGTTTGCCACAGATTTTCCATCATCTGATATAGCGCAGACTCCGGCTTTTGCCATGTCGCCTATGTCGGCAAGGGCCTGGCCCTTAAGCCCCCTGGTTATGGCGCCCACTGGAAAGACGTTTGTTGATCCTGTTTTTGAAGCCCTATCTAAAATATAATCGGTAACAGAAGCGCAATCATTGACTGGATCTGTGTTGGGCATACAGCATATGCTGGTAAAGCCCCCTGCTGCTGCTGCTGCCGTTCCGGTCTTGATATCTTCTTTGTATTCTTGGCCTGGGTCCCGCAAATGCACGTGCATATCAATAAAGCCTGGTGCCACTATACAATCCTTGACGTCGATGATTTGTGCATCTTCACAAACGTTTTTACTAGACGTTACGTCAGCTATCTTTCCGTCTTTAATTAAGACGTTTAGCTTTGCGTCTTTTTTGGAAGCGGGATCGATAACTCGACCGTTTGTTATAAATAAAGATGACATCCTAGATTATCTCCGTTTTTGTCATTGCGAGTGAAACGAAGTGACCTGAAAGGTCATCCCGAGCGAAGTCGAGGGACCCCCTCCTCAACTTCAGGAGATCGCCACGCCCCTTCGGGGCTCGCGATGACACACTTAAGTTATTCACTTGAGCTGTCGCCTATGAGCAGATAAAGAACCGCCATTCTCACTGCAACTCCATTTGTAACCTGGTCTAAAATTATAGAGCGCTCTCCATCAGCAAGATCTGCTGCTAATTCTACACCGCGGTTTACAGGCCCTGGATGCATAATTACCAAATCATCTTTAGCGCCTTTAAGGGTATCTTTTGTAATTCCAAAGTGAATGGCATATTCGCGCGTGCTGGGAAAGAACTGCTCGCCCATTCTTTCGCGCTGCACTCTTAGCAGCATGAGCACATCGAGCTCGGAAATGACATCGCGTATGTTATGGCATACTCTAACGCCATACACCTCTTCTAATTCATGAGGCACAAGTGTTGGCGGACCGCCAACTGTGACGTCCATGCCCATCTTCTTAAACAAGAGCATGTCTGAGCGGGCCACGCGCGAGTGAAGTATGTCGCCTGCAATGCCCACCTTAAGCCCTTTCATGCGACCTTTGATCTCATCGATGGTCATGAGATCTAAAAGCGCCTGTGTTGGATGCTCGTGCATTCCGTCACCTGCGTTTATCACATGTGCGCGCGTAGCAGTTGCAACCTGTGCAGGTGAGCCCGAGAGGCTATGACGAATGACCAATATGTCAGGGCGCATAGCTTCTATATTTTTGACTGTATCAAGAAGGGTTTCGCCCTTGTTAGCCATGGCACTGCCAGACTTAGAGATGTTAGAGCTATCTGCGGATAAACGTTTTTCAGCTAGTTCGAACGAAAGCCTGGTGCGTGTGGAATCTTCAAAAAAACAATTTATGACGGTTCTACCTCTTAACGTGGGCACTTTCTTTATGGGCCGCTCAGAGATCTCTCTGAATGAGGATGCTGTTTGCAAAATCGTCAGAACATCCTTTTTCGTAAGATCGTTTATTGAGATCAAATGTCTTGAAGACAGGCGCATTGATCAGTCCATCCTGTTAATGACTACTTTGTTCTCGCCGTCTGTATCTTTGAGCATTACCTTTACGTTTTGAGTCGAGGTCGTCTTAACGCGCTTTCCTACATAATCAGCCTGAATGGGCAGCTCGCGCCAGCCCCGATCGACCATGACCAAGAGCCTAATAAAGCGTGGCCTGCCATAGTCGATAAGCGCATCCATGGCTGCTCTGATTGTACGGCCGGTATAGAGCACATCATCTACAAGAATTATGCCCTTTCCGGTGATGGAAAATGGAATTTCAGTTGGTCTTACCACTGGTTGCTCGCTCACCTCAGACAGATCGTCGCGATAGAGGTTGATATCAAGGCTTCCGAGCTCTACTGGTTTGTTTTGTAAGGCATTTATCTTTTCAGTAAGCCACTCGGCTAGTGGCACTCCGCGGCTCCTAATGCCGACTAATGCAACATTTTCAGTGCCATCAGTTATGACCTCGCGGGCTAGCCTGACGAGTTCTCGCTCCATCTCTTTTTCTGTCAAAAGAGGCTTTGCTTTTGACTGAGGCATCTTGGGTCTCCTTGCAAAAAGACCTCCCGCGTGATCGGCCGGGAGGCCCTGTTTTCGGCCTCTCAATGTGGGGACCTTCTCTATATAACTTTGTCCCCAAAGTCAATGACTTAGGGCAGAAGAAAACAACCTAATTATTCACGCAACATTATCCCAAAATTGACGATAAGTATTGTGTAAGGGGGGCATGTCAGGAGCATGACTATGCCCTTTTTTATTGATAGAGCTGATAGAAAAGTTGCAGATGCGATCATTGATCTCTTCCTACGAAATGGAAGTATCTCAGGTCAGGATATCAAATACATCGAAATCCTTGAGGATGTGAGCCCCTTGGAGCATATGCCAGAGCGGGCAGCCAGTTTAATAGCTAGCTCTTATTCGGATGGCTATATCGAAAAAGCGGAATTCGATAAGATCACTAACAAATATGGTTCATATTATATCAACTCCGTGCTCAATAATTTGGGCAAAGTTGCGTTTGAGATGGATAGGAAAATGCGGGCTGTGCCTGGTTTAGTCCGTGATCTGCTTACGAATTCGGCTAGCGAAACGCGCACCTTTGCTGCACAAAGGCTTGAAGTGATAGGTTGGGAGATGGGTTCTGAAGAGGCGCTGCCATCTTTGCGCAAGATTATAGACAATGAGATAGTGCCTGCATTGGCCTATGCGCTGGAAAGAGATCCTGATCTGGCTGTTCAAAAGGCCGCTGCTTCTGCTCTTAGGATCATGCCAAGCGATAAGGTGAAAGAAGATGCAGTACCAGGATTGAAAAGAGCCATACAGAGTGAGGATAGCGATTTACGCTGCAAAGCCATTTATGTGTTTGGACATATAGGTTCAATGGATCACATACCACTGCTGCTCGAGAGCCTTGATGATGATGACGCACGTGTGCGCGAGGCAGCGGCTTTTGCGCTTGGGCAAATTGGCCGGCCTATGTGGAATGGAAATCTAGCATTTCAGTATGCCCCTTATCTGAATTCCGTTTGCACCACAGCGGCTTCTTGGCATTCTTTGGTTGTGGGCTTTTGTGCAGATGAGGTGACAGCAGCGCTGGCTAAAGTTGTGAAAAATGACCCTGATCTTCGCGTAAGATTAGAAGCAGCTCATGCCCTTGGGGAGATGAAATCAGAATGGTCAGTGGCACCTTTGGCTTATGCTATGCTCAATGATCCGAGCGAAATGGTGCGAGATACTGCAGCAGAGGAGCTGGGTGATTTAGATACGGATAAGTCCATACGAATCCTGCTCGATACGCTATTCGGTAACAATCAGCGCTTGGATAGACGGCTAGCTGCGGTCAGGGGGCTGGGGCGGTCGAGTTTAAGGAAAGCGGATACAGCGCTAATTTTTGTACTGGAGAATGATCCAGATCCAAGTGTAAGAGCAGTTGCAGCTGATGTGCTTGGTGATAATGATGCATATGCGGCAGTGGCAACTTTGACTCATGTGCGTGACAATGATCCGAATAAGAGTGTGAGATCTGCTGCATCGCGCGCGCTTAAGTTTATTAACTGACTTAGCGTATCCACCTTCCAAATTCATGCCATCTAATACCGCCGTGATCCTTATCCAAGGGTAGCCATACGAACATGGCCTTGCCCTTAATATAATGCTTAGGCACAAAACCCCATTCACGGCTATCTGCAGAGTTGTCGCGATTGTCGCCCATAACAAAGTAATGATCAGGAGGCACCACTGCTTCAAAAGGCTGCCTCTCGAGATTCTTCTCATATTGTACCAGGTGCTCGGTTCCGTCTAAATCTTCTTCAAAAAAGCTAAAATCGCGCCAGCCCCTTACAAAGGCAATGGTCTGCATGGAACCGTTCTTTACGACCAGGCGGCGCTTATCACCTGGAAACTCTGATACCGTAAGCTCCCTCTCTTCTAACTTATTTCCATTGATCCAAACGCTCTCACCTTGTGTTCGTATGTGATCGCCTGGTATGCCTACC
Organism: Pseudomonadota bacterium; assembly: GCA_043822785.1. GTDB lineage: Bacteria > UBA10199 > UBA10199 > 2-02-FULL-44-16 > JAAZCA01 > JBDRBN01. The sequence continues at coordinate 7,662 of JBDRBN010000012.1, read as the reverse complement.
ACCCTCTTGATGAAATCCTTGCTCTTATCGACGGGATAAATGAAGACCACAACTTCACCCCTCTTTGGTTCGTCAAAGTCCACTATTTGATAAGTAGTGAACGGAATGCGCAGACCATACACGAACTTGTTTACGAATATGTGATCCCCCACAGAAAGTGTAGGCAACATTGAGCCTGAAGGAATCTTAAAAGCCTCAATGACAAATGCCCGTATGAAGAGCGCTATTAGCACTGCCGTGATTAGGGCCTCTGCATATTCACGAGCCCTGCTTTTCTTTTTTTGTGTGTGAGTGCTATTGCTTTGCGTAATCTGTGCCATCTATCCTCCATAATGCGAGACCAGCGAGAAAGGAATGTCATTGCGAGGAGCGTGAGCTCCGAAGCAATTTCCTTAAAGCCAATATCTGCGGAGATTGCTTCGCTACGCTCGCAATGACAATCGCCTGTCTCGCCTTTCTCGCGTTTACCTTGCCTTCAGCACGCTCAAAAACGCTTCTTGAGGTATATCCACGCGCCCTACTTTCTTCATTCTGCGCTTTCCTGCCTTTTGTTTTTCAAGAAGCTTTCGCTTTCTCGTAACATCTCCTCCATAGCATTTTGCTGTTACATCTTTTCGCATGGGCTTTACTGTTTCGCGAGCGATGACGCGTCCGCCTATGACAGCCTGTATTGCCACTTCATACTGTTGCCTAGGTATGAGGCTGCGCAACTTTTGAACAAGCACCCTTCCTTTTACTGGTGCGTCTTTACGATACACTATGATGGAAAGAGCATCTACAGGTTCTCCGTTGATCAGCACGGTGAGCTTGACCAGATCAGCTGCCTTAGCGCCTATGAGTTCGTAATCAAGCGATGCGTAACCGCGGGATACGGATTTTAGCTGATCAAAGAACTCATACATCATCTCTGCAAAAGGAATATTGTATTTGACCATCACGCGATCGCAGCCAAAGTACTCCATGTGAGTTTGGTCTCCCCTCTTATCTTGGCAAAGCTGCATGATGCTGCCTAAACAATCGTTTGGCGTCATGATAGAGGCGCAGGCGTAAGGTTCTCTGATTTCGTCTATCTGATTTGGATCAGGTAGCTTTGCCGGATTATCCACATTTATGATTTCACCTGCTTTTGTTTCTACCTCATACACGACGGTGGGAGCTGTAGACACAAGGCTTAGCCCATATTCACGCTCAAGCCTCTCTTGTACTATTTCGACATGAAGCGAACCCAAAAAGCCTGCGCGAAACCCAAAACCTAAAGCAGTGGAGGTTTCTGGCTCATAGCTAAACGCTGCGTCGTTGAGCCTTAACTTCTCCATTGCGCTGCGCAGCTCTTCGTATTGACCAGGATCAGTGGGATAAAGGCCTGCAAAGACCATTGGTTTTACCTGTCTAAAGCCAGGCAAAGGCTGGGAAGAAGGATTTGCTGCGTCAGTGATCGTATCGCCAACTCGTGCATGGGCAACCTCTTTAATATTAGCCATCACTATTCCCACTTCACCTGTGGCAAGCTTTGCAACATCACGCGGAAAGGGATCGGATATAGCAAGTTTTAGCACTTCGTATTCCTTGTCCACGTGCATGAGTCTGATGTTTTGCCCTACTTCTATATTTCCATCCACAACTCGTACCAGAGCCACAGCGCCCATGTATGAATCAAACCAGCTGTCAAATATGAGCGCTCGAAGAGGACCAAACTCATCGCCGCCCGGTGGAGGCAGGTGTGCTACGATTGTTTCAAGCACATCTTTAACACCTATGCCTGTTTTTGCAGACACCTCAACTGCCAAGTCTGACGGAATGGCAAGCATTTCCTCACACTGCTCTTTTGTAGCCTTTATATCAGCGCTTGCAAGATCGATCTTGTTTATGACTGGCACAATTTCCAAGTCGTTGTGCATTGCTAAGAGCGCATTGGCAAGCGTTTGGGCTTGCACGCCTTGTGTGGCGTCGATAACCAAAAGAGCACCGTCACAAGCAGCCAGCGACCTACTCACCTCATAATGAAAATCCACGTGTCCGGGAGTATCGATGAGATTTAGTTCGTACTGCTTACCATCGTTAGCTTTGTAGGTCATGCGCACGCTGCGCGCTTTGATCGTGATGCCCCGCTCACGCTCCAGGTCCATATCATCAAGAAACTGTTCTCGATGCTCGCGGGAGCTTAAAGTTCCCGTAAGTTCAAGCATCCTATCAGCGAGCGTTGATTTGCCGTGATCGATGTGAGCGATGATGCAGAAATTTCTGATGTGGGATTGGGACATCTGAAAAAAGTGACCAGTGATTAGTAATCAGTGACCAGCGTCTAAAATTCACGTGTTGTAAATTCTTATTACTGGTCACTGGTTACTGGTTACTGGTCACTGCTCGTTAAATACCACTAATGCCTCTACGCTTTCGCGAGAAGTGAATTTATCCATATATTTTGAAGCCTCGGCGCGTGATTCAAATCCTCCGATACGAACCCTGTACCAACGTCCGCGGTCTGGTATGTCTGCTATCATAAGATAGGCAGGATATCCCTTTGTTTTCCATCGCTCCACAACGCTGCTAGCTTCAGCCATGTCAGGATATGAGCCCACTTGAACAGAGTATCTGGCACTTTCAGATGACTTTATGCGGATTACGCCAGCATCCCGAGATGTATTTTCAGCTGTTGGTTCAGAAGTAGCTGCTACTTCAGGTTGTTCAGGCACAGAGTCCATTGGAGCTTCGACAGGTTTCTCCTGTGTTGATTCTCGTTCTACTTTTACTACTTCGGGCATTTGCGAAGAAGATCTGGGGCCCTGGGCTTGATTTATCATATTCTGGATACGATCTTTGAGCTCAGGGGTCTCTGCTTTGGCTATTAGGTCCTTTGCCATCTTGGCAACTTCAGGATCTGCAGTGGTGACAACGCGCGAAGTCTCGGCAGACCCGCTTTCAACTGCTACAGCAGGTGCTCTATCTAGGCCTAGAAGGCCGCGGCCATAGCGAGCACCAAGATAGAACACAAAAAACAGCGTGAACACCTCTAGCACAAGAAGAGCAAAGAACTGCCCGAACGTGAATCTACAGAAAAAGCTCTCTGACTCTTCGTTGTGGCGGCTTCGCATGTATTCAGGCATCCAAGTCCTCCTCTTCGCGAGCCATCCTGTCTGGGGCTGAAATTCCTAATATTCTCAAAGCATTTTGTAACACAATTTGAACATTTTTCAAGAGGTAGAGCTTTGCACCTGCCAGAGCAGGCTCTGCTGACAAAACCTTGTAGCGCTCATCTGCCCTTCCCTTGCTGTAATAGGCCTGAAACATCCGTGCCAGCTCTAACAGATAAAATGCAAGTTTATGGGGCTCTAAGGCTTGTGCGCACTCCTGGATAACGCCAGGCATGGCCCCAAGCATCCTGGCAAGCTTTGCCTCTTCAGGCAGACTAAGCAGTGATAGATCTACATCATCAGGCGAAGATGGGGCAAGTCCCTGTTCACCTGCCTTTTTGAATATGCTGGCAATGCGTGCGTGTGCATACTGTATGTAAAAAACAGGGTTGTCTGCACTTTCCTTCTTGGCAAGATCCAAGTCAAAATCCAGCTGGGCATTGTGTGAGCGCAAAAGGAAAAAATAGCGGCATGCATCGCGTCCCACTTCATTGCGAACATCCTCAAGCGTTTCAAATGTACCCCCACGCGTTGACATGGATATGGTCTGGCCGCCCCTCACCAGATTTACGAGCTGAATGAGCACAGCTTCAAAGCTTTCTGCATCATTAACCAGCGCTGCTATACATGCTTTCATACGTCCCACATAGCCTGCGTGATCAGCACCCCACACATCTATTACTCTTTTAAAGCCACGGTCATACTTGTCTTTGTGGTATGCGATATCAGCAGCAAAGTATGTTAGTGATCCATCGCTTTTGCGCAAGACGCGGTCCTTGTCATCGCCAAACCTGCTAGAGTTAAACCAGGTCGCGCCATCCTTTTCGTATATGTGTCCCTTGCCCTTAAGCCAATCCATGGTTTTTTTTACGAGTTCATCTTCGTGTAGCTTGCTCTCAAAGAAATAGGTGTCGTGTACTACCCCGGTATCGGCTAGATCTTGTTTTATGCTCTCAAGTATTATCGAGCCTGCTGTCTTTCCGCAAAAGTCTGTGGCAGAAGCCTCATCCATTGCTTTAAGTTTGTCCTTGTGTGCATGTTTAATTTGGCGGGCTATGTCTATGAGATAGTGTCCTTTATAACAGTCTTCGGGCATCTGTACGTTTTCTCCCTGAAGCTCGCGTATGCGCAGATAGACCGATTTGCCGAGCGTTTTGATTTGATTGCCCGTATCGTTTACGTAGTATTCCTTTGTTACATCAAAACCTGCCCAGGAAAGCACATTGGCTAATGTATCACCATATACTGCGCCTCGCCCGTGTCCTATATGAAGCGGTCCTGTGGGGTTTGCACTTACAAACTCCACCTGTACTTTTTTGCCCTTACCAAAATCTAAGCGGCCAAAGTTAATTCCTTTGGTGTATATCTGCCTGAGGCCATCAAGATACCAATGAGGTTTGACAGTGAAATTTATAAAGCCAGGACCTGCGATCTCTGCAGAGACCAGACCCTTTGTACTTTCAGGCATATGCTCTACGATAGCTTTGGCAATATCGCGGGGAGATTTTTTTTCTTTTGCTGCCAGGATGAGCGCAGCGTTAGTAGCAAAATCGCCATGCTCCTTTTGTTTGGGAGTTGAGATCTCGAACTCATCTTCTGTGTCTGCGGAAATAATTCCATCAGCTATGCAGGAAGCCAAAGCTGCTTTAATAAGTTTTTCTATTTCTTTCTGAATCATCTTTGATACTCCCTTAAAAAGCTAACAGCTCGCTCACTTTGTTCGCTTACAGCTTACAGCTAACAACTCACTGGTAACTGATCACTGGTTACTGGTCACTGATCTTGGTCCTACGATTAAGATCTCCAAATCATCCGGTTTAAAGTATTTTGCAGCCGCCCGATTTACGTCAGCAAGAGTTGAGGCAGCGATTTTGTCACGATATATCTTCCAATAATCCTTTGGATAGCCATAGAAGTAAAACGTGGCCTCCTGGTTTACAACCTTATATGGCATATCAAACTGAAATATGAGCCTTCTGAGGATGGACTGCTTTGCAAAATCCATCTCCTCATCCGTTACATCGCCATCGACAGCCATCCTCTTTAAATGTCTTTTTACTATTTCTATAACGTTATTTGCGTTTGAAGCCCTAGTGTTTACGCCGATGCTGAATAGTCCGTAGTCCGTTTCAGGCATCACGCTGCTCCAAATGCTGTATGCCATTCCGCGGCGCACGCGCACATCTTCGATAAGCCTGCTTTTGAACCCTGAAGCCCCAAGAATATCATCAGCTAAAAACAGGGCGAACTTATCGGGGTTATGGCGCTTGATGGAAAGATGGCCCATGCGGATGAACGCTTGTGTGAGCGGCCTGATAATGCGCTCTTCTTTTGGTTCAAACTCAAGCGCAACCGGCGCTACGTTTGGAAAAATCACCTTGCCTGTTGGAGCGTTAGCCGTGAGCTTGGAAACAGCATCCAAGAAATTATCGTATTTGAAGTCGCCGGAGGCGATGAGAATGATGTTATCTGCTTTGAAGAAGTTTTTGTGAAACTGCTTTATGTCCTCTTCGTCAATTATGGAAAGCGTAGCCTTACTTGGCCTGCGTGCCCACGGGCTTTGTTTGCCATATACCAGTTGCCTGAAGCGATAGTCTGCCAGCATCTGGGGATCGTCATCCTGTCTGATAAGGCTTTCCAAAATTTTCTGACGCGCAATGTTCAGCCGTTTCTTATTGAACTGCGGTTCAAAAAGCATTTTGAAGAAAAGCGAAAGCCCCTCTTGCATATCCTCTGATAGGATTTCAAGAGAAGCTATGCCCATCTCATGACTCACGGCAGTAGACAATGAAGCGCCTAAATCATCTAAGGCTTTATCGAACGACTCGGGCGACATGCTGCCGACACCACCACTTCGCATAAGCGAAGATGCAAGGGATGCGAGGCCTACCTTTTGAGGCGGATCAAATAAGCTTCCTGTTCGTATAATGGCGCCGACTTTTATTACAGGGATCGTATGATCTTCTAGAAGATAGAGGCGCATGCCATTATCCAGCACCTGCATGCTTACGTGCGGCGGCTTTATCTTTGGAAGCTTATTTTGTTCGTAACGCGAAAGGAAATCGGCATTTGCAAGAGCCTCTATGGGCAGTGCAATGGCAACGAGCGCTATAAAGAGTTTAAGTACAGCTTTCATCTTCTTCCCCTTGTCATTGCGAGCGTAGCGAAGCAATCTCCGTCAAGTCTGTATTTGCATGGGATTGCTTCGGGCTACGCCCTCGCAATGACATCAGTGTTGCCTTCCTTTAAGTCTTTCCACTATGACCCTATTATCCTTAACAAGATATTTTTGGGCAATGCTTTGTACATCTTTTGCATTCACATGCGCGACATTTGCCGGATAATCTGCCAGAAGCTTCCAATTTCCAAAAACGGTTTGAAAGCGCGCCAATGCCTCTGCAAGATTTTCGTTGCTGTCGAGAGTAAACATGATTGACGATGTTACCTGCTTGCGCACGCGCGCAAGATCTGCGTCGCTCACATAAACTTGCTGCAACTTATTTATTTCAGACTCAACAGCTTTAAGGATTTGATGTGGCGATATTCCCTTCAGGGGTTCTATCCAAATTAAAAAAAGATTATCAAAGCGCGAGCCTGGAAATCCATCGCTGCAATATACATCCTTTGCCAGGTGATCATCATATATGAGGCGTTTTTCCAGGCGGCTGGAGCGACCATCGCATAGAAGAGCTGTAATCACATCAAACACATATTCTGATTTATCAGGAAGTGTGGGCTTGTGAAACGCTATGGCTATGGCTGGCTCGGCATCAAAGTGCATGCGAAGGGAGACATTGCCTGCTGACTGGCCATTGCTGTTTGGCTGCTTAGGAACGTTGCTTTTAGGATAAGGGCCAAACACCCTGCTTATCGCGCGCTTGACCTTTGAGGGGCTTATATCACCTACTATTACTCCTACCATATTTGAAGGCACATAGTGAGCCGCATGAAACTGTCTGGCGTCGTCGATGGTGAGACCTTGCAAATCTTCCTTTGATCCATGAGTCGGCCAGCTATAAGGGCCGCTGATATATGCTGACGACAAAAGTTTTTCTGTAAGTGCCCCTTCTGGACTGTTTTCTAGTCCTGTCCTGCGCTCTTCTTCTACAACAGATCGTTCGGTATAAAAGTCGCGAAATGTTGGACTAAAGACCATCTCAGCGGCCACGCGCACCCAGAGCTCAAGACAATCCTTTGGCATGCTCGCATGAAAGGCAGTGAGATCTTTACTGGTATAGGCATTGATCTCTTTGGCGCCATTGCGCATGAGGATCTCCCACACCTCGTTCTTTATTTGAAATTGTTCTGCTTTGTGTTTAAGCGCGCCCATCCTACGCGAAAGTTCGGACAACTCCTTCTTGTCTGGATTTTTTGAAGTCCTAAGGGCTGTGAGCGCCTCTCCTATCTTTTCGATTTCATCCAGCAAGGGCCGCTCTTTTGACCAATCACTTGTTCCGATCTTGCCAGATCCCTTAAACGCCATGTGCTCGAACATGTGTGCAAGACCGGTCTTTCCTATTTTTTCATCTGC
>JBDRBN010000011.1:0-5045 GCA_043822785.1 Pseudomonadota bacterium | reverse complement strand
GCGTATCGTTCAGGGATTACGCGGTCGATTTTGGCACGGTCTTTTTTGACCGGGGCGGCGGCGACATAAGGCAGGTCCATCTTTACGAGAAGCGCAGAGGCGTCACCTCATTCATAGGCATCCCTTACAAGAAAAACCTGTTCAGCCTAGCGTATTTCTATGAAGATCATGACAACAAGACTGCGCTCACTGCGGCTGAAAAAGCAGCGCTGAATCTTGGCATCTTTGCAGGCTTAACGGGAGAGTACAAATATGGCGATGCAGAAAAATTTCCTGCATCCATAAGCGATGAAAACGGCAGGTCCATAAGGCTCACGGTTAATATGACCAACAAACATCTGGGCAGCGGAGACAGAAATGAACAAGTCATATTCTCGGGCGATTGGCGCGAATACGTAAAACTATATAAAAGCCATGTGTTGGCGCTAAGGGCTGCCGGCGGCATGACCTGGGGTGACAGGCTGGTTCAGGGTACGTTTGGATTGGGCGGAGCAATAGGCGAAGGCACGCTTGCAAGCGGAGGATCGTACAACTACTTTCCACTACGAGGTCTCCCTGTATCTGCTCTTTCCAGAACGCGCGCCATGCTCTTCTCTACTGAATATCGTTTTCCCATTATAGAACCGCTTCGAGGGCTAGGCACTGCGCCGTTTTTTCTAAAGGATATTAGCGGCGCCATCTTTGCTGACTATGGCAATGCATGGAACGCGCACGAAGGAGGAAGCGACAGCTTTAAGGACTTTTTCGATGATTTCATGCTAGGCGTTGGCGCAGAGTTAAGGGGCAACTTTATCATAGGCCATGGCTTGCCCATACATGGACGGATCGGTTATGCCATAATCGTACTAAACCGCGACCGTGTGGAAAGGCTTAATGATCCTCTTTTGGGCACGAGCATAAAGTATGGAATGTTAGTGCTGGCTTTGGGGTATGCTTTTTAAAAAATCCAATTTCTAATATCTAATATCCACTTTCGAATTTTCCAATTGAACACCTAAAAAGCGAAATTAGAAATTGGATATTAGAAATTAGATCTGGAGGCTTTCATTGAGATCTGCATTGTTGATTTTTTCTGTTTTACTTTTCATTGCATTGCCAGCTTGTGCCCACGAAAGCACAAAGACCGCGTCATCTTCTAAACACAATCCCGAGAATTCCACTGAATCGAGAAAGCCCGACCTGTCAGCGCTCAATGAAGTTGTGTTGGGACTTTCCGACTTTGAGAAGCGGGCTAAGAATTATGAAGAAGACGAATGGAATTTTGTTCTAGGCTACGTCCACTTCATGCACAGCAGGTGGGAAGCTGCAGAGCACTACTTGAACAAGGCAGAAGGAAAACTTCCTTCGCTCTCAGATTATGTACTCTATTACCTGGCCTACATAGCGAACGAGCTGGGGCAGTTTTCAAAAGCGCTTAACTTTTTAGATGCGCTCAAAACACAGCACCCAGAGAGCGTTTGGATTTCCGATGCAAAGATCCAACGAGCGATATCGTTGGCAGGACTTGGTAGTTATTCAGAAGCGCAAAATCTTCTATCCACAGCGCACGATCAGGCGCCGGATGAAGCCAAAGCCGATATAGAACGACTGATCGCCCACACTTATATAAAAGCTAACGATGCCACAAATGCAATCGAGTACGTAAAGTCCATGGCATTGGCTTGCGGCAGCGAGCGCGATCTGGATGAAATATCAGACCTCATTGATGAGGTGAAGCGTCTCTATCGCGTTGATGTTCATAAATGGTTGAACACACCATCAAATCTGCTCATCCTGGCTGAATCGTTTGCAGCTGACTCACAGTGGGCTGATGTTGCTTCCAGACTTGAAAAGCTTTTGGCCCGAACAGATATAGACAGCTCACTCAGAACTCGGGCAAAATGGCTTTTGGCAAAAGCTTATCGCTGGACCCATCGTTATGACGAGTCAATAGCACTTATGGAGGAGTTGAGAAGAAGCCCTGCAGGCCAGCGCATCTCTGATCTCTCTGTAACGCTAGCCACCGTCTATGCAAAGAAGAACGATTACGACAAAGCCATAGCTATAAGAAATCAAATACTCAAGCGCCTTCCTCCCGGTTCTCAGGCTTATGCAAACGTAGCATATAAAATCGCATTCCTATATGTGGATGAAAATAAATATGCGCAAGCTATACCATTGTGGCAACAAATCGCATCCATGCGCTCTGCTGGAACAAACAGAATTATAGCTCGCTGGTATATAGGTTGGTCCCTCTTCATGCTTAAAGATTATGAAGCAGCGCTCAAGGTATTTGAAGACCTCATCAAAAGAGATGCAAAGTCCGCTAGAATTGCCGACAGGGTCATGTACTGGAAAGGCAGAGCGCTTATAAATCTTGGACGGCATGAACAAGCGCGCGAAGCGTTTAGCGATGTGCTTCGTAAATATCCACGCGGTTACTATGCAGAGCTTGCGAGAAGAAGGCTGAATAATGACAATCGTGAACTAAACGATTTTGCAAAGGCGGGCTTGCCCGCCGACGGTTTAGTGACGGGAGAATCAGGGGAAAAGTTTAGCACTTGGAAACCCAACGATATAAGAGAAGTTTCTAGCGTGCCCCACATGCAAAAAGCCTTAGAGCTCGACAGACTGGGGTTGCATGAGGAAGTAGCCAGAGAGTTAAGGGCTACCAACAATGACCTCACATCCGAAGCAGCGGAAGTAGCGCTGTGGCTTGCCTGGAAAAATTTCGCGCACGATATAGCATATCGCCTAGCTCAGAGAAAATTCAGGGACATCCTTAAATATTTTCCAAGCAAAGATGGTTTTGCGCGTTTTGTTTGGGAACAGGCCTATCCAAAAGCATATGATCCCATCGTCAAAAGGCTAAAACCAAAGGGCGACATAGATTCGATGCTCGTCTGGTCCATCATGCGAAACGAGTCTGCGTTTCGCCCACGCGTCATATCGCCTGCTGGCGCAGTTGGACTGATGCAGCTCATGCCAACCACTGCAGGGCTCATGGCAAAAGATCTTGGTGAAGGCAAGGTGTCGGTAAAAGATCTGTATAAACCAGGCACGAACATTGCCTATGGCATAACTTACTTAAACGAGCTTTCAAATATGTTTCCTGGAAATGCAGTAGCTATCATCGCGTCTTACAATGCCGGAGAGCAGGCAGTTGCCAGATGGCTAAAAAATGGCTCGTTCAAAGACATCGAAGAATGGATCGAGGAGATCCCATACAGCGAAACCAACCTCTATGTAAAAAAGGTGCTTACGTCGTATTGGGGGTATCAGAGGCTATACAATGGCGAGAAACGCGAGAAACGCAAGCAAAGCCAGCAACGTGTGACAGGCAGGTAAGTGTCATTTCCTAGCAGCCAAATGGCTTTGGCTCTTCTACCTACTTGTTTTTCCTATAAATTAATTTTTCAAGTAGTTTTATCGATGCCTATCATTATATATGTAAGCCGCTCAAGACATCTGGCATTGATTTTTTTCGTTGCTGGCTTTGCTGGCAAAAGATTTTATGAACAAGCACACCGCACATATTATCGAGATCTTCAGTTCGTTGCAGGGCGAAGGCATCTATGCAGGCGAGCAGATGACCTTTGTGCGCTTTGGTCGCTGCAACATGCGCTGTGTATATTGCGACACACTTGAGGGCATCTGCCATCAGGATAATATGCGAGTTGAAACACAACCCGCATCCGGCAATTTTAAAAATGTAGAAAATCCTGTTAGCGCAACAGCGTTGACCAATCTCGTGCAAGGCTTTGATAATGAATTTATAAGCATAACAGGAGGCGAACCGTTAGAGCAGGTGGATTTTCTTGAGGAATGGCTGCCATCGATTGTGCCACAGCACCGAATCTTGCTAGAAACAAACGGCATACTTCACAAGGAACTTAGCAGAGTACTTTCTTTTGTTCATGTTATCAGCATGGACATCAAGCTGCCCTCGTCCACCAGATGCAAACCAAAATGGACAGACCATACGTCATTTCTGAAAAAAGCAGTTGCTGCCGGCCGCGAGATATACGTGAAGTTTGTAGTCACTGCCAATACAACCGACGCCGATATTCAAAAGTCCATAGGCATAATTACCAAAATCAATAAATTCATTCCCATAGTCATACAGCCTGCCACTCCCACCCTTACCTTTCATCACCCCATATCAGAGGAAAGGCTAAAAGCGGTAGAACGCCTCTGCAGCGCATATCTTGATGACGTAAGGGTGATACCGCAGATGCATAAACAATGGGGGGTTCTCTAGAACACATAGGATGATTTGTTTGGCGTGAAACATTATTTTCTGTTCTAGCACCTCCTTCAGACTTGCTATGAAAGGGATGTTGGCGATATTTCTCTCGCTACGGCTCTTCGGCTCAAACGCCACCTCATCGCCTGCTCATCCGGCGCTGTTGCATAATAGGCTTAGATCACAGTGCCTCCTGATGCCGCTCTAGAAACATCTCCAACATCCCTTTCGCAACACGTGCTTACGTCGTGAATAAAAATCTGCCATCGACACCGATGAACCAAAACTAACACTCCCAGCTCATCGATAGAAATGTAAAAGGATCGGCGAACAGTTCGCTAATACGCTTCAAATGATTAGCTTGGGGTGGGGTTTTTCGGTTCATCGCCGAGAGGCGGCGGGGCCCCCATCGCGGCGAGCTGGATGTGGAGACGCCAGCAGAACTGCGTAAGTCACAACAAAGACTTAGGCCAAGCAATCTATTCAGGCGAAGGCCTAAGTCTTTGTTGATGACACGCAGTTTGAGTGGCGTGGGTCCGCAGCCAGCGAGACCGCGAAAGGGGAGCTGCCGGAGGTGCTAGAACCGAAAATCCCCACCCCAAGCTAATCTAGCAAGGCGCTAGTGCAAAAATTGCCCTCGCCGCAGAATAATTTGCACATGCCAGCGAGCAAATTATGCATGTCGTGCCCAAGTCAATATGTCAGGTTAATGCCCAAGCGATAATGTCAGGGTGGGCGAATGTGCAGCTAGGGCTGCCGAATTAATAGGAATGATCGGAACCATTTCCGGATCAATCCCAGGTTTTCTAAAATAGGCAAT
>JBDRBN010000010.1:0-36719 GCA_043822785.1 Pseudomonadota bacterium | reverse complement strand
TCTCATGTCGAGGTGTCATTGCGAGGAGCGTTTAGCGACGAAGCAATCTCCTGCAAAGACAGGTTATAAGGGGATTGCTTCGCTTCGCCATGTACCATACGGTACATGGCTTCGCTCGCAATGACATCCACACAAATCAAGCACTTCTAACGCGACAGCAGTGAGAATTTAATATTAGGAATTCCTTCGGATTTCGAAATTCGGATTTCGAAATTAGCAGGTCAGAGTTTCCACTCAGTCACCATCGGAAAATCTTCATTCTCAGAGAAGGAATCTTCAGACATATCTTCCATCGAAACATCGCCTCCGGTAAGAAGCTTTATAAGCTTTGCAAGTTCTTCGAGGTTGGAAAATGGCTTATAAAGAAGGTGAAAGGAACAGGTTCCAATATCGAACCGTGAGAGATTGGCCAAGTATGCCGTCGTTAGAATGACTTCACAATCCACCGAATGTTCATGTGCGACCTTTGCGAGCTCGTAGCCATTTATGTCAGGTAAGTTGATATCGCTTATGAGTAGGCGGCACCCTCCCTTTATTAGTAGGTCTTTAGCCTTGTAGGGATTAGTGATCAACGTGTAGTTAGTGATACCCATATCGTTGAGAAAGCGTTTCCAGAATGATAGATATGTGTTGTCATCCTCAACGACCATAACATCGAAGGTTGATTTTCCTGTTGTATGGGCCATATCTCACTCCTCTAATGAGATATTATACAATTTCCATGCCAAGGGTTGCTGAATGAGCTTGATATAACCCCTTGATAAATTGAAATAAATGCATTCCTCGATGACTAAGTTTCTTTTGTTGGGTATTTTCTGACGGACTTATAATGGCCTTTGCGCGCAGGAAAAGAAAATGCTGAATAATAACAGCTGGTTAGTATTTTATGGAGCACGTCAAAAGTTCGACGCTAATTTCACGCGATTTTTTAATAAGATCCTGCATTGTCATGCAAGGCGCGCGAACCCCCTTTCTCTTTACCAGAGGTGAATCGCGCAGATCTATTATTATAGGTTTATCCCACGAATTTTTGATAACCGAAAAAAGTTTCTTTGTTAAAGCTGCATCCAGGTTTCCTATCACAGCTATTGTTGGAGCTTGTTCTTTGGTTGAAGTTGCGATGCGTGAAGTGCTTCTGATGCGCCTGAGTTTTGCTCCTTTAGCAAGAAGTGCTCCTGCTACAGGGTTTATGAAATCACTTTTGCCTGCAATCACAGCGTTCGAAATACTTTTTATTCCTTCTTCATCAAGCCATTTAAGGCAGGCAAGTCCTATGCTGCTGTAGCCTTTAAAACTTTTTCTGCTCTTTATTATTGTGTCCACGCTGTTTGCTCTCTTAGCTGAGTCATCGAGCTCAGGCAGGTATTTCGCGATGTCCTGCCTTAGACTACCCTCTACTGTAAGCCCTATGACATCCATGAGGCGCATGCATATGAGAACATTTTTGAGATGTTGCCTGTCGACTTGGAAGGGGAGCAATACTGCATCGCAGACTTTGGACGCGAGCTTTTTGCTCATCCACTTATCAACCTTGGGTGATCCTTCACACAGTGTTCCGAAAATCAGAGCATTAATAAATTTTTCAGCACTTCTTTTTTTCATAGCTTATTTACTCCGTGTTGCCAGATTAAGTTTTTAACGTTTCTCGCCTTGCTGGCGGTGGTATTCTCTTGCCTCATCTATATCACGAGCTATCTGGGCCTTGAGTTCATCTAATGTGGCAAATCGCAGCTCCTCGCGCATGCGTGTGAGAAATGAAACAGTAATGTTTTTGCCGAGGATGTCCAAATCTTTGTCGATGATATGCGTCTCTATTGAGTAAGAAGATTCTGGAATGGTAGGGTTGTCTCCGATGTTCGTGATCGATGGAAATAAAATTTCATCCTCTATTGCAGTCATCGTGATGTAGACGCCATCTGAGGGCATGATTTCATTTTCGGAGATGATGTTGGCAGTTCGGGCTGCAAGAGTTCTGCCTATTCCAAGTCCTGCCACGACCTTTCCAGCGATCTCATAAGGGCGGCCCAAAAGGGTAGCAGCCTGTTCTACGCTTCCTTCGACAATCATCCTGCGTATCACAGTAGAGCTGATGAGGGTTTCATCCGAAAATGCTGCAGGCACTATGATTACGCGGATATCGTTTTTCTTGCCTAGCTTCTCGAGGGTTTCGATGGTTCCATGCCTGTGCAGTCCAAAAGTATAATCATAGCCGACAATTATGGTGCGAGGATGCATTCGATCTATTATGATGTTTTTGAAGAAAGTCTTGGGTTCCTGTCGTGAGAACTCATGTGTAAACTTTTCTACTACCGTTATATTCACGCCCGACGCTTCGAGGTTACTTAACTTCTGTTCGAGCGTATTTATAAGCTTGGGGCATTGGGATGGCGAAAGCACGCTCACTGGATGCGGATCAAAGGTATATACCACAGACGTTCCGGCAGTGGCCTTGGCTTCGTCCTTGATCTTCCTTATGAGCTTCTGATGACCAAGGTGTACGCCGTCGAAGTTGCCGAGAGCTAAGGCGGGCATAGGAACATCTTTTGGAAAGAGATGTGATCCTTCTATGCGTTTCATTTTTTGCTGCGTTCTATTATCAGAAGCTTTTGACCAGTTATATTCTCTACATCCCTGGCGCCGATATTGATTTGATTTTGACCTTCTTCTAAGGGTATGCGCACAGAGAATGGCATGGATGAAACGTCGTCTGCATTGGGGATATAAGCGATTTTGCGCTCGCCCGAAAATAGATAAAAATCCTGTATCCGATCTTTATCGTGGATCGTACCGGATAGAACTATGGATGGTTCTGAAGTGGTTTTTGGAAATGACGCGACCTCAATTTCCGGAGGACCGTACACTTTGCCCGGCGCAGGCTTGAGGCTACCATCTTGGAGCAACAA
This sequence comes from Pseudomonadota bacterium, assembly GCA_043822785.1. Classification (GTDB taxonomy): domain Bacteria; phylum UBA10199; class UBA10199; order 2-02-FULL-44-16; family JAAZCA01; genus JBDRBN01. The sequence goes on along the minus strand of JBDRBN010000010.1, from coordinate 33,816 downwards.
ATTTATTTTCTTTGTGAGAATTTTACGATGTGCGAGGTCTGCAATTATAAGTTGAATAGAGCATTCCTCCTCAGGCTTTCCTGTTATGTGGAACTTAAACTGCGCTTTTCGGCTGCCTTTTGGTGGGATCGATCCCAGATTGGCGCGACCTTTTTCGATGAAGAACTTCTCACCGCACTCATTGGATATTGTAGCGATCGTTTCGTCGTCACTTGGACCCTTGCCGGTATTTATTATATCGATAGTCAAAGGAATGGATGTGCCATTTACGGAAAACGATTTTCCCTTGGCTTGTTCTGGCAGCGTGGTCATGAATGAGAACGATGGATGTGGAATCTCCTGGACAGGTACGACAATTTTCACTGGTTCTGGGATTATGTTACCTGCTTCCTGAAAAGTGACTTCCATTGTGAGATCTTGAGTGGGTGCGCTTGCTGCTATTTCGAGCGGCGTGCTGAATTTGCGCGACTTGCCGGGCTCGATCCTCCCAAACGGAAATTCACGTTCGTTAAGCGATTGGATTTCTGATTCGCTTATGCCTATCAGTTGAGAATAAGGACCTGTGCCTTTGTTTGTGGCAACCAGCTCAAGTCGCACCTTATCGCCTGCACTTGCGTGCGAGATTATTTTGCCTCCTTTTGTTAGAAAGTAAGAGAGAGCAAGTTTTGGCTTGCCAGAGGCAGGTGCCTTGCTCCAGTCAATGCTCAGGCTAGAGAGCGCTTTGTCTATAGCCTCTCGCTGCTTAGCCTGTGCTGCATCAACGATCTTTTTACTTTTAGCCAGCATTTCTTTTCTGGTTTTACTGCCTGCTTTGGCAATTAGCATGCGCGCAAACTCTGCGGGGAAATCGCCATTAATATCTGCTTTTTTCAAATATATCTTGCTGGATTTCTCTTCGCGCGCTATTTCATCCTGCTTGGGCTTAAGGTATTGAACTCTGAGCAGTGATTCAACAGCCTTCCTATCCATTTTGCTCTTTTTATCAAATTCCATTTCAAGATCTAGCTCGCTAGTAGGTTTATCCTTTAAGATGTTCATCTCATCAGCATCCACGATGGCGGGTATGAGATCAATATCTGGCGTGATACCTACTAACTGAATCGATTCAGTTCCAGCGGGCTTGTATTCTGCAATGGTGAGTTTGAGCGCTGCATCATCGCCTAGGTTGAATATAGTCTGAACAGACCCTTTTCCAAACGATTGCGCTCCAGCTACGATGGCGCGGTTGTTTAATGCAAGCGCGCCCGCTACGATCTCAGAAGCTGAAGCAGACCCTTCGTTTATCAGCACGACCAAGGGATAATCAGGTTCGGTGCCTGCTTCTTTAGCGCTGCTCTTGTCTATGACGCTGTTTCGTGTGCCCACCGTAGTTACTATTACGCCTTCGCGAAGAAAGACATCGGTTATATCAGACGCTATATTGAGAAGTCCGCCTGGATTGTTGCGAACATCCAGTATGAGTCCATCCAGTTTTGCTCCATCCTTATGAAATTCGGCTAGGGCAGCTTGTACATCGTCGACAGTGTTATCTTGAAAGTTCTTGAGCTTGATGTAGCCGATTCTCTTTCCATCTTCCGTAAGCACACTATGCTGGACGCTATCGATATTTATCACAGCGCGTTTGAGAGCGATCTTCTTGGGCGGTTGCCCGCTGCGTTCGATGATCAAATTCACCTTAGTGCCTACGTCGCCTCTGAGCTTGTTCACTGCATCGGTGAGCGACATATTTATCGTGGATTCATCCTCTATTTGCACGATGCGGTCGCCCGGTTGAACTCCGGCTCTAAAAGCAGGCGTTCCCTCAATGGGAGCTATCACGGTGAGCATCCCGTCCTTGATGGAGATCACTATACCTATGCCGCCGAATTTACCCGAAGTTCCTACCTTGAATTCCCTGAAAATTTTAGGAGTGAGAAAATTGGAGTGAGGATCGAGCACTTCCAGTAGTCCTTCAATTGCGGCATATTCGATTTCTGCAGGTTTGATGTCTTCTTTGCTGTTGTAATGCTTGATTACGAAATCGAGCACATCCTTTAACACGCGGGATAGGTCTGAAAGCCGGCTCATGGAACGTGCGTTGATACGCTTCGAAGCAAGGCCGGCTGTTACTGAGAGCTGGCCGTCTGATTGATTCGTTATGAGCACATCAGGAACGTTTTTTTGTATACCGTCCAAAGCCTTGTCTAGCATCTTTTGGGGTTTGATTCTGTTCGGATCAAAATAGTGCTGTCCTACAGCGGATAGCGTTCGATCCACCAGCTTTCCTGATTCATAGGAGCTTTGGCTGCTGGCAGTGATTTGCGCTGACCAAGTTATTGCAAGTAAGAGCAAAAGGCCAAATGGAATGATGAGAGGACAACGAAAATTCTTTAGTTTTGGTATCATGATAGAAAATCCTTAAACATGCAGATTCTTGATGCTAGATATCGGATGCCGGATCCTGCCATCTAGCATCCAGTATCCAGAATATTTAATAAAGATCAATATGATGCGTATCTTTCAGTGTTGAGTCAAGTAAGTATCTCGCTATATACTACATGGTTTGTTCTAATGTTTCATGTGATAATGAAGATCATCTTGCCAACCTATTGATTTTTCTGTATTATATACAGCGTCGGAACCATCCGACGCTGTATATTTTAACTTTAGTGGGGGCTCAGTTGAATTTAGCTCATATGTCAGCTCAGTTCTGGACAGCAGTTCTGCCTATAATCAGCACTGCTGCATTTATAATCGGTGTGCTGCTCATCGTGAGTTTTTGTATCATCAGATGGCGAAGCGTGTTTGCTTTTTTTCGGCGCTTTGTTTTGCGTCGCAATCAATACGATTACAGACGCATATTTCAGGAATATCTGGAGCGCTTTAATGCGATTACAGACAGGCAAGAGCTCTATTCTGCCATCCTTGCTGCAGCATGCAGGATCGTGTGTGCCTCTGGTGCCTCCCTTGTAATCCGCGATTCCCGCGATAAATTTCAGATAAAAACCTCATGTGGACTCAAGCCTTTTAGCTTTGATGTAGAGCAAGTAAGGCCATTTTTGAACTGGCTAGAAGAAAAAAGGCAAATCGTCACACGTCAAGATTTTGTCTCGGACAAAAATCTTTTATCGATGAAGAGCGAAGGCATCAGATGTTTTGTGCAATTTAATGCCGAGGCGTGTGTGCCATTATTCGTAAATGATAGGCTATACGGCATTATAAATTTTGGAGAGAGGCACAAGGGCAACTACGACAGCGAAACTAGAGATCTTCTGAAACTACTAGCTGTTCAATTTGCAACGACTATTCATAATGCAAATCTATATCAAGCCCTTATCAAACAAAATCAAGATTTGCAGGAAACATCAAAGCTCAAGACCCAGCTTTTGGCAAATATGTCGCATGAGTTGCGCACTCCTCTCACAACTATAATAGGCCTAGCAGAGATTTTATCTGAGAATGGTGACGGTCCTGTGAACCAAGAGCAGTCAGAACACCTTCGGCTTATAAAAGAGAGTGGCATGCGCCTCAATGACACAGTGAGTGCAATGTTGGATCTGTCCAAGATCGAAGTGAATCGTCTCAACTTGAAGGTGCAGAAGGTGAATATCGATCGATTGGTAAATGATGTTGCAAAAGAGGTTCGCCTTAACAGCCACACAACCCTTGAGGTTAACCTGGGCGAGGATACGCCCGGAGTATATGGAGATGAGAAGCGCCTTGAGCAGGTAATAAAACATGTGCTGGGCAATGCAGCAAAATTTACCAGGAGAGGTAAGATATCAATAGGTGCGCAAAAGTGTGGAGAAATGCTTCAGGTCACAGTCAAGGATACAGGCATTGGCATTCCTCCAGAATGCCAAAAAGTGATCTTCGATGGTTTTGTGCAGGCGGACGGCAGCGCTACCAGGTCGCACCAGGGTCTTGGCATTGGACTTACAATTTCGAAAAAGCTCATCGAGTTGCACGGTGGACGCATGTGGCTCTCCAGCAAGGTGGGCAAGGGAAGCCAATTTCACTTTACCCTGCCATTAAAGCCCATAGGAGTTTTCGGCGAGGGCGGCATCAGATCCTGATGGTCTGTATTATCCCACTTAACTGCTTGTGAATGCTACGTTTTCGGTCATCCCATTAACCATTGCGTTAAACATTTTGTTCTGTTAGACGCAGGGGCTCTGTATTTATGTGGTTAAAATCAGGCAGTTATGTGCGTGAGTGCGAGAAAGGCCGGCAACGCCGTCAACGCGAGATATGGAATGCGGAATGTTTAGGAAAAGATTTATAAAAATCTTAATGCTTCCAGCAGTGCTGGCTGTTTTCCTTTTAATAGCCCAGGCAGCTATTGCTCGTCAAAGCTGGCATATACGTCAAAAATCCAAAGTAGAGGCTTCTGCAAGAGAAGAGACTACCCAAGTTGAGACAAGTGCAACAACTGAAACGCTTGAGGAGTCTACAGAAAAAAAACCACCTGATTTCAAAGACGAATTTACCATGGAGCTTCTTGGCGGCGCTCAAGGACACGGAGTGTTAAAGCTTACGTTGGAAGATTGCATAAATCGTGCGCTTGAACGGAATATGCAGCTTAGGGCTGCGGATAAAGACATAGAGGCAGCAAGAGGACAACTCATTGAGGCAAAGGCTCAGTTTTGGCCAGTCCTCGAATACAAATATAGAATGGCCCCAGTTCCCACTGATGTGGATGATGCTTTTAATAAATTTTTTGAAGGACAGGTTACGTTTTTTAACAGCATTCATGTGGGAATTGGCGTGCCGTTGGTTACGTTTGGTCAGTTGCATATGGCTAAAAAACTTGCACAGGGAGGCGTTGAAGCAGCCACGATAAGGAGCAAGCAAGCAGAGGGCGATGTGATATATCAGGTCAAGCAGATCTATTATGGAATTCAGTTTGCAAAGGAAACCATCAAGCTTCTCGAAGAGGCTGTTGAAAAGATAAATAATAAACTTAAATCTAATGGGGAGAGTGAAGAGGAAGAGAAAAAAAAAGAATTAGACGAGGAAGGCGAAGAAGATCCGCTAGGCCTTGATCCGTATGACAAGTTGCAGCTTAAGGCATTTAAGCTGGAGCTGGAACGGCAGCTGGAGCGGGCAAATGAGAACATTGAGCTTGCCTACGATGGAATGCGAATTCAGCTTGACCTTGAACCCGGCACTGAGATTTTGCTCGATAGTACCCAGCTTAAGCCTAAACTGGCTAGCTTGGATAGGGAAGAGCAGTTCGTCGATGGAGGAATGCTGCATCAGCATGAGGTTAAGCTTTTAGACATAGGTGTGGAGACCAAACGAAGGCAGTATAAGCTTGAAAAGTACAAGTTGCTACCTCGTGCAGGGTTTGGCTTTTTTGTTGATGTTGGTCGCACAACAGGAGCTGTGCAAGGGTTGCAGCTTACCGATGACTTCAACGATCCTTTTAATTTCACAAGGGCCGGTGTAGGCTTAGAGGTGAAGGGTACTATTGATTTTCATGGAGCCTACGGCCGCCTAAAAAAGGCTGCTGCAGAATATCACAAGGCAGCTTACGAGCGCATGATAGCACGGCGTGCCTTAACGCTAGATATACGCAAAGCCTATCTTGATGCAAAGCAAGCCCGACAGGATGTGGCCCGCACCAAAAAAGAATGGTCAGTAGCCAATCAGATGATGTTTCTTTCAAAGGTCAACTTGGACATCGGCGTTGGCGATAGAGAACGATACACCGATTCTCTCAAATACGTGCTTCTCTCAAGGGGTAGGTATTTTAAAGCAGTCTTCGACTACAATATGGCGCTTGCATCGCTAGAAAAGAGAATCGGGCGCGAGAGGTATGATGAATATATTCCAACTCCAGACATCGATGAATTAGAGGCTTTCGAGTATGGGACAGATGGCGAAGAGGAGGAGGGGGGTTGGATAACTTTGGACGAGGAGGATGATAGTTATGGTCGCGAAACCGAAAATGGCGGTACTACCGGAGGTTTTGGTGAATGATGTGTTAAAGAAAGCTGCGAAGTTCTTTGTGCGATGTGCGCTGATGATTGCGCTAATCTGTCTAATTGGCGGATATGCAATCCGCGTAAGCGCTGAACCCTCGGTGAGTAAAAAGAGAAATTATTATCCCACAGGTTCGCCTACGCGTGCCATCCAAGAGCTCGATGATACGCTCGATGACTTCAATGTGGCGCCTAAGGGTAAGAATCTTACATCAGAACAAGAGGCTCATAACAAAAAAGTAAAACAAGATATAATCCACGGCACATTCGATATACGCGAACTTAGTAAACTATCTTTGTCAAAACATTGGAAAGAGCGTAAACCAGATGAGCAGGATCAGTTCGTCAAACTTCTCACCGATCTGTTAGAGGAGAAGGCTCTGTTTTCCAAAGAGCAATCAGCAGCCAAAAGCAAGACTGGCGGCAAGTATTATGTGGTCTATCGCGGGCACAAGTTCTTAAATCCTGAGAAGACCAGGTCTTTCGTGCGAACCAAGGTTGTGGTGCCTTCTGAGAATATTGACATCATGCTTAACTATCGTCTCAAGAAAATGGAAGGCGAATGGAAAATCTATGATGTCATCGTCGATGAAGCCAGCTTGGTGGACAACTACCGCTTTCAATTTGATTCTATAATAAAAAAGCATGGCTATGAAGAACTTGTAGGCCGCATGAACAAGAAGCTTCAGGAGATACGGGGAAAGAGAAATAGCTAAAAAAAGCCAGCAACGCGAGAAACGCCAGCAACGTCTCTCGCTTTTCTCGCGTGTCTTGCTTTTCTCGCATAAATGACAGATTCTCAATATAAACATATCATAGTGATCCTGGCAGATGGTGCGCGGGCGGATGTAATGCAAGAAGAGCTGGCGCAAGGTAATCTTCCCAACATTTATCGTTACTTGATGGGGCCTGGTGCTAGCATTCCAGCTGTTACCAGTTTTCCTTCTACAACGGGTCCTGCTTATCTTCCGTTTCTTACTGGGTGTTTTCCTGGAACCTGCAATGTTCCTGGTATCAGGTGGTTTGATAAGTCGCTCTATGATACAGGGTGGTCATTTGATAGGTATCGCTCCTACGTGGGTCTGGAAAGCTTTTGCATGGCCAGCGATATGTGGCCGCACATCCGCACAATGTTCGAAATTCTGCCGGACTCAATTAGCATATTCAATCCCATAGCGCGCGGTGCTAGTGGAATGCGTAATGCTACGCGCATAAGCCGCATCTGGTATTGGTATTATGCACATCTTACAGATAGGTGGACGTTTGTCGATGATGCCGGGCTTGCAAAGCTTCGTCACAAAATAAAGAGGTTACCTTCATTTGTGTTCTGCGTTTTTCCCGGAATTGACGAATACTCTCATCTCACACATCCCAGGCATGAAAAGACCATAGAGCGTTACCTATGGCTTGATAAAGCAATAGGTGATGTGGTGCACGATCTCAAAACGCAAGGCTTGTGGGAGAGCACAGCGCTCTTTTTGGTTTCAGATCATGGCCTTTCAAAAACGCACACACACTTTTGCGTTAACACATTTTTGGATCAGCATAAACTTCCGCCGTTTTATTATCCTCTAATCTTCCAAAAACGCGGAAAACTTTGCGCCAACATGGTATCTGGCAATGGAATGACACACCTGTATTTTAAAAACAGAGATGGCTGGACAAGGCACACTGTTCGCGATGAACTTGAGCGACTAGCTCCAGGGTTGATATCAGACCTGTGGGAAGAGGAAGCAGTGGATATCATAGCGTGCCGCAATCCAGATGGGGGCGCAGACATACTGAGCCGTAGGGGTGAGGCAAAAATCAGGCTTGATGGAGCGCAACTTCATTATGAAGTCAAAGGATCTGATCCTTTTGGCTATCCGCCGCTTTCGTCTGATCTTGATCCAACCCAATCTTTGGAGAGGACGCTGGATACGGATTATCCTGATGCTCCGTTTCAGATAGCGCACCTTTTTACATCACCCCGCGCAGGTGATCTAATTATCTCTGCGCGCCCGGGTTTTGATCTGAGGTTGAAGTATGAAAATCCAGAGCATCGCGGATCGCATGGCTCATTGCACATGAGCCACATGCGGGTGCCGCTTCTCACGAATGTGCCACTTGAGATGAGGCCTGCACGCACAGCAGACGTGTTCCCTACGATACTAATGCTTTTGGGGCGAAAGCTTCCAGGACACATAGATGGCGTACCGATACCTATGAAGAAAGATGCTTGATATATGGGGGATTGTGAGAGATATAAGCGCAATGCGAGAATGATGGGAACGAACACGGAAGCGGGCGCGGACGCGGAATTCGGAGGTTAATAATGGCTACACAATTAAAGGAGATGATGGAGATGAAGATCAATGATTACAAAGTCAAGGATATGGGGCTAGCTGATTGGGGTCGCAAAGAGATCGAGATTGCCCAAAAGGAAATGCCCGGGCTTATGGTCGTGCGCGAAAAATATGGTACAGAAAAGCCCCTTATGGGAATGAGGGTTACAGGCTCTTTGCACATGACCATTCAGACTGCAGTGCTCATCGAAACTCTTGTAGAGCTGGGAGCAAGCGTGCGCTGGGCAAGCTGCAATATCTTTTCTACCCAAGATCATGCAGCTTCGGCCATCGCTTCGAGCAATATACCGGTGTTTGCATGGAAGGGCGAGACGCTCGAGGATTATTGGTGGTGCACGTATAAAGCGCTAAGTTTTGCAGATGGCAAGGGACCCAACCTCATAGTCGATGATGGCGGCGATGCCACGCTTCTTATACACAAAGGGTATGAGTTGGAAAAATCTTTTGAGAAGAACGGAAAACTTCCGGAGATTACGACCTCTGTAAAAGAGGAGATCATTATCGAAAAACTTTTGCGCAAAATACATTCTGAAAATCCAAAATACTGGCAGACGATAGTGCCTAAGATCATTGGCGTATCTGAGGAGACGACAACAGGCGTGCATCGCCTTTACCAGAGAATGGAAGAGGGCACGCTCCTGTTTCCTGCATATAATGTGAACGATTCTGTCACAAAGTCCAAGTTCGATAATCTCTATGGATGTCGCGAATCGCTAGCTGATGGTATCAAGAGGGCAACAGACGTCATGGTCGCAGGCAAGGTCGTGGTAGTGTGTGGATACGGCGATGTTGGAAAAGGTTGCGCGCAATCCATGCGCGGGTTTGGCGCCAGGGTGCTCATCACAGAGATAGATCCCATCTGTGCGCTTCAGGCAGCTATGGAGGGCTTTGAAGTAACCACAGTTGAGGACGCGCTCTCAGAGGGTAATATCTTTGTTACAGCTACAGGCAATAGAGATGTGATTACAGCAGAGCACATGTCCAAGATGAAGGATCAAGCCATCGTGTGCAACATCGGGCACTTTGATAACGAGATTCAGATGGACAGGCTTGAGAACTGGAAGGGAATAAAGAAGATCGACATCAAGCCCCAGGTTGCAAAGTGGGCATTCCCGAATGGTCCTGAGATCTTCATTTTGGCAGAGGGTAGGCTTGTCAACCTTGGCTGTGCAACAGGCCATTCCAGTTTTGTGATGTCCAATTCATTCACAAACCAGTGTTTAGCTCAGATTGCCCTGGCAAAAGAAAAACCCAAAATTGGCGTGTATACGCTTCCTAAAAAGCTTGATGAAGAAGTTGCACGCCTGCATCTTAGTAAGCTCGGAGTAAAGCTTACCAGGATGACAAAAGAGCAGGCAGATTACGTCGGCGTTGATGTGGATGGGCCGTATAAGGCAGAACAATATAGATACTAGTTATCGTTTGTCATTGCGAGGAGCCGTAGGCGACGAAGCAATCCCCGAAGGTCTAGAGATCGCCACGCCCGCTGACGCGGGCTCGCGATGACAATCCGAATAGAAAATCAATTCATTATGAATACTTCTGCTCACAGAGGGGGAGATTTTCTCATAAGACCATGTGAAGGTGCGCATACGTTCACTCCTGAATCATTTTCTGGTGAAGAGCGCAAGGCAGCCAATGTTGCGAATGCATTCTTGCATGATGATGTGCTGCCAAATTCAGAGAACATCGAAGAGATGAAAGACGGTGTCCTGCGTTCACTCCTTAAGCATGCGGCAGATGCAGGGCTTGTTAATGCATATATTCCTGAATCCTATGGTGGCAAAGGTTTAAGCCAGGTTGCATGCGCGCTCATTGCCGAGAACATATCCCTTCAGGGATCCTTCGTTGTGTCTCAAGTCAGCCACACTGGCATCGCCATGCTCCCGCTTGTGTGTTACGGCAAAGAGGCGCAAAAGGATCGCTATCTATCCAAAGTAGCCAGTGGCGAGATGATTCTGGCCTATTCATTAACTGAGCCTGAAGCTGGAACTGATGTAAGGGCTATCCGAACAAAGGCAGTTTTATCTAATGATGGCAAACACTACACCTTGAATGGAGAAAAGGCCTTTTGCACAAACGGGGGTATTGCAGATCTTTTTACCGTGTTTGCAAAGATCGAAGGACAAAAAGGACTGAGCGCATTTTTAATCGAGCGAAATACGCCAGGGTTTAACATCGGTGAAGAAGATCAGAAGATGGGAATTTTGGGTTCCTCTACCACACCGATCATTCTCAATAACGTAAAGGTGCCGAGATCAAATGTGCTGGGAGAAGAAGGCAGGGCGCATTATATAGCATACAATGTGCTCAACGCCGGCAGACTCAGGCTGGCTGCGTCCTGCGTGGGTCAGATGAAACACCTAATCCGTGAGTGCACAGAGCGTGCAAAGGCGCGCGTTCAATTCGCAAAACCCATAGCTGAGTTCGAGCTCATAAGACACAAGATCGCACGCATGGCCATGCGCACTTATGTTACCGAATCGTTGGTTTACAGGGCAGCAAGATGTATTGATGCTGCTTTGACTTCTGGCACCATGGATCTTGCCTCTGCGCTTTCTGAATTTTCGATCGAGGCGGCAATTGCCAAGGTATATGGATCAGAGGCGCTCTTCTTTTCTTCTGACGAAGCAGTGCAGCTCTTTGGCGGTTATGGTTTTATGCGCAAATATTCGGTTGAACAGCGCTATCGTGATTGCAGGATCAACAGGATATTTGAAGGCACTAACGAAATACTAAGGCTCTTTATCGCAGCTGAGCTTATCAAGCGCGCCATGAAGATGCGGCTTCCGTTGCTCAAACGATTTGAAGAAATTTCGGCAGGCCTAAAAGGCGGGTTTTCATCTGAGAGCATTACAGATCAGGCAGAAGCTCTAAAACGACTTGCTATATATGTAGCGGGCACGGCTGCGCAAAAGTTTGGAGAACATCTTAAAGAACGACAGTCAGTGATGGCTGCGATCGCAGATCTCACTATGGAGTCTTACGCATTTGATTCAGCGGTCGCGCGGGCCATTTCTGCAAGCAAAGAAGTAGATCATTTTAAAGAAATATGCCAGGCCTATGCTGCTGACAGGCTTCCTTACATTGTGCTTAAGGCTCGCAAAGCACTTGCAAATATTGGTTTGGGCGATGACAAAGCATTATCCAAAATCATCGAAATTCCCATATGCAATACAGACAGTATGCTCAATTCAGTGGCTTCGCATGTGCTGAGATGTGAATGAGTTATGGCTAATAAGTATATAGCAATAGCGGGCAACATCGGCTCGGGCAAATCGAGCATGGTGGAGTTTTTGTGCGTCCATTTTGGGCTCAAGTCTTTTTTTGAGCCCAATGACTTAAATCCATTTCTCCCTAAATTTTTTGAAGACATGAAGCGCTGGGCATTTCATTCTCAGATGCATTTTTTAACTCACAAGTTTCGCATTCATAGGGAGCTGGATAGCTATCCTGGTACGGTCATTCAAGATCGTTCCATATACGAAGATGCAGAGGTGTTTGCATTTAATCTTTACAGACAAGGATGTATGACTAAAGAGGAGTACACCACTTACCGTGATCTGTATCAGACCATGCAGGGTGCGATAAATCCTCCGGATCTTCTCATCTATCTTGAGTGTCCAATTGCAACGCTGAAGAAGCGAATTGCTGGCCGAGGCCGCGAGATGGAAAAAAATGTACCAGACGAATACTTGAGACGTTTGGAGCGTTATTATCGCAGGTGGATTGCACGCTACGACCGCTCTGCCATCCTTAAGATGTCCACCAAAAAGCTGGATTACATTCAAGACTTCATCCACAGGCAAGATCTATTAGCCATCATTTCAGAGCATATTTAACCACGATCATTTTGCCATGCCTTGGGATGCCCTAAAAATGGGAATTTTGTGGCTTATACGACCTGAAATTGCTTGCAAATTAATACGTTGCAGTGTATTTAATATATGTGTTTCTCGGGGGAGATAGGGCGAAACAGCTTGAAATTTAAGAAGATTTAGTTGTTAAAATTTACAGTATCTTGTCTTAAACAGACATGAACAACGCCTTTAACGACACTCCTCGAAAAAGCCTCTCACACCGCACATCGCGGATAAGAAATCTACATCATCACCTGCAGCCTACTACATACCAGGGGGGCATATGCTGAGTTCCGGGCAAACGATTCATCCTGTTGTGTCTAGTTCACCGGTTGTCATACCTAGCTTTCTTACGTCACATCTTTTTCCAGATGATAAATCATCAGCTTTTATTTCAGGTTTTATTCCAAAAAGTGTTCATGCGATAGATGGGTACGATACGATGAGTCGCACACCCTGGTTTTTGCCTACTGATGTAACAATTGTTCCACACATTAATGTTGCACAGAGCGGTGTTTTTTTTAGTGCAGGCGACACAGACGCGCCAGGCGCATCTATACCGGCACCGCCTTCGCTTCCCCCTGGCTCCGGCAGCCCTCCTTACCCTAAAGACAAAGAAAAATTTCTCAAACTTACATCCACTCCGGAGGGAGAGCTCTCAGTTCTTGCTGAGGCAGTAAAAGGCACACCAGATGGAAGAGATTGGATGGAGATGGTGCGGCTAGGGCGCGAGGGCCATTTTGCATTTAAGGAGTTGGCAGCGCGGCCGCTCATTGCTGCGCTAAATGCTATGACGAAAACAGTGCTTGCGCCCAGACCAGATAATTTTACATCACAGTATCGTACCCCTTGGGGCGGCGTCCGCATCGTGAAAGATATAAAGGCAGGCCTTACCCTTTCACATAAGCCCATCATCGTGGGAGAATCATGGGAGATTTCAGGCCACCACAGCTTTCCCAATATGTTCTCTGTTGAGTATGCAGGACAAAAAGCAGAAGTGAGCCTAACAGCGCTCGAAACAATGTTTGCTGACAATATGTATGGTCAATATGGTCTTGATAGTCATGGCATGCATATGCCATTTTTGGTAAAGCTTTTAAACTCTGGTGGCTGGAGAACATTCTTTAAGAAAAAAGGGAGCGACGAAGAAATAAGACGTCCGAGCATCCCTACTATTTTGGAATTCCTCAATGAACATCGAAACGCAGAAAAGTGGCGCAAACATTTAGGAGTGGACAAAACGCTCAAAGAGATTCTTGGTAAAAACTATCATGAAATCCACCAAGGACTTAATAAATTAAAAAATCTAGCAGCCAGAGATGTGTTACGGCAAAGCGAGAGTCATAATACTGCTGAAAAATGGCGTAACGTTATTGGCGTAAGTAAATTAGAGGATATCCTAGATAGGGATCTCAAAACTATTCGAGAGCTTCTCACCAGGCTCATCTCCATGCAGCGGGCAGCCGAATATACTAAGGGCGCTAAAGCGCTTGAGTATATACTCAGGCTCGATGAGCTTCATTGCAGGATGCTTGAGAAAAATCTATCCGTTCAAGTACATCCCACCTCAACCTATGGCGGGCTTAAGGCAGATGAGCATTCCAAGACCGAAGCATGGATTATAGAACATGCTGAGAGGGGTGCGGGAATATATCTCGGTCTTAAAGAAGAAGTAACAAGAGAGCAATTTGAAGCAGCGCTAAGAAGAGGAGAGGATATTACCCGGTTTCTTAATTTTGTAGAGGTAAAGGCAGGAGACGTCTTTTTCATACCAGCCGGCACAATGCACGCCATAGGAGCTGGCGTGCTTTTAGTGGAGCCGCAAGAAACATCTGAGACCACGTATCGGATCTATGATTATAAGCGGGTAGACAAGCACGGAAGACCCAGACAGCTTCACATAAATAGTGCCATGGCTGTTACAAACTGGGATGGCCTTCGCGGCAAAGAGGCTGTGAAGTCATTTCGCAGGGTACCCAGGCAGATCATTCCTTCCAAGGGCAAAGACCCGGCAAAGGTGGAGTCTTTGATCAAAGAGAGCGTGTTTGAAACGCGCCGTATTACTTTTCAAGAAAATCAACAGTGTGAAGGCAGCTCTGAAAGAGGCATTCAAGGCTTTACAGTGCTTGGTGGAAGCGTTGCTGTTTATGCAGATGATAAGCCCCTTGGAGAGTTTTCTAAGGGGCAGTCGTTTATCATACCAGCGGGCATGGGACACTTTGTGATAAAGGGCACTTCAAGGACTTCCAAGGTGCTTGGCACATCTACATCTTTACCCCATGGCCTTGGAGTATCAAAGCCTACTACATCAGTATCAGCCACTATAGCATCGCAGCCTTTTGAGGTTCAGGCGCAAAACGCTGCATTTGTAAAAAGTGAGCGTCCTCACGTTCTTCTGATAAACACACAGGGTTATGCCGGCCCTAAGGTGCCCATGGGATCAACAGACTCGGGTGGTCAGCTCACCTATATTGCTAAAAAGGCAGACTCTCTCGTAAACCTGGGCTACAAGGTTACTATTGTAACTCGTGCCTTCACACATGAGATCGTTGAGGAGGAAGATGAGAGGGGTGGTGAGAAAAAGATCAAAAGATTTCAATATGACACAGAAGAATATGGAGCGCGAAGGGGAGTGGCATTTGCACATGACCGCATCCGCTATGTGTATGTGCCAGGAGTGATGCCGGAAGATGCGCCTTTTTTGCCTAAGGAGGAGTTGTATTCCGACCTCCCTACTATAGCGCGCAACCTTTCTTTATTTGTTGAAGATGAAGCCTCCACACAGGGAAAGGATCCTTGGGATTATTTTAGGTTTATAGACAGCCATTATGTTGATGCAGGCATCGTGGGCGGGAGATTGGTAAGAACATGGCAGCATGAGCTTGCAAATAAACATCTAAATGCTCGCTTTGATGCAGTGTTGGGTAATGATTTTAAGATTGATGCATTTGAAGACCATAATTTTATGGGCAACATGCCATATTATTTTGGTAAGCGCGTTGTAGATGCTTGGAAAGCTGAGAATCAACATGATGAAGAAAATGTGTTTGATGATCCTTTGATAAATGAAGAAGCAGTTCTTAAATGGGCTGGTCAAAGGCTGGGTTGGCCAGAGGCCAAAGTTAAGCGCTTGGTTGCTAATCTGGATACACCTTTAGAGGGGAGCGCCTGGAACATTGGTTATCGTCTGTTGGAAGTGGGTGGCGACACACAAGCGCTTCAGCGCCAGCTGAATGCAATTAACCGCCATGTATGGACACCCCATTCATTGGGTAGGCTTAAGGAGCAGAGGGTCATAGATGCGGGTGATCTTGAAGCTGATCCAGAATATTATTTAAGCTTGAAGCTTGATCAAAGGGAAATATATGAGAGGGCCCTTTTGGGCGGGGCTTTGAGTGGATTTGATAAGTCGGCAATAATGTATCCAAATCTTACCCCAGCAGCGGTAGTCGGCGTAACATCAAATGAGATAAGACAAACAGCTTCAGAGCTAGGCATGACAATAACTACATATTCGGTTGATTTTCAACCTGGAACAGATCCGGAAAAATACTATCCGCGCGATAGCGTGGATGTTTCAGATATGAAAGCGCTGTTTGCAGATATGGCAGAAAGAAAAGTGGTACCCGAGGACCTGCTCCATGAGCTTGTTAGCAATCCTCAGAAATACAATGTTATAGTAGAAGCAGGTCGAATGGATGCTACAAAGAGAAAGCACATACTCATCGAAGCCATGCAACACCTTCCAGAAAACACCATCCTGTTCATCACCGGCAAAAAGGATGGCAAGGGGGTTTATAATAAGCTGGCCAAGAAGATAGATGAGTTGGGACTTGGGGATCGCGTATTTTTACTTGGCATGGTACCGGATGAACACATGGGGCCTCTTATGAGCCTTCCTCATGGAGAGGATGACCGGCAATTTCGCCTTGCAATCGTTGCCAGCGCATCGCGCATGGAAGGTTGGGGCATGGCAGTTCAGGATGGAACCAGCGGTGGTTTACCGCTTGTGGCCTCATCATACACTCCTTATGCAACGCATTTGGCGCGTACCGACAAAGCTGCAAGAATCATAAAGGTAGGACAAAATAATGAGCCAAAGCTGTACGCAGAAGAGTTACAAGGGCTCATAGACAATCCTCCAGCTGCGCGGGAGATGGCCAAGAAGGCGCTATCCATTGGCAGACAGTACCAATGGGATCCTCTTACCAAAAGATTTGTGGATCAGGTAAATGCTTTATTTTACAGCGGAGCTGCTGTGTATCCTGGCACTGACAGAGCGCCGGCGTCCCGCAGATTTGATCAAACTGTATCGCCGCCGCTTCATGTGATTGTTCTTGCAGGTGGCAGTGGAACCAGGTTTCGTCCATACAGCTCTGATGACATGCCCAAACAATTCCTGCCTGTTACAGAAAAAAATCGCAGCATGATCCAGGTAACAGCCGGAAGGTTTTTGGATGCCACAAATGGAGAAGGGATAGATGTGCCCCCTGAGAACATGTGGGTATCCACAAACGAGCGCTATGCTGGCCTTGTGGCAGAGCAACTTCCAAACATACCTAGAAGCAACATTATAGGAGAGCCAGTACAAAAAAATACAGCGCCGGCAATTGCAACGTTCATGCACCGTATTGCAGCCCGTAATTCTAACGCCATAGCTGTAATCGTTCCTTCTGATCATTACATTGGCAGCGCAGAGATCTTCTTGCAGCAAGTTCAAGAAGCTGCGGAGTTTGCTGCCTTAAGCGGCGGGCTTATTACCTTTGGCATTCCACCCACCTGGCCTTCATCTGAATACGGCTACATAGAAAGGGGTGAGATGGCTGAAGCTAAGAGAAGTGTGTCTGACGGAGTCTATAATGTAAGGCGTTTTGTTGAAAAGCCTACGCTAGAGGTGGCGCGCTCCTATATTGACCGTGGCAATTTTCTGTGGAACAGCGGGATGTTTGTATGGACTGCAAGCGATTTTCTTCGTCACCTTGAAATATATCAGCCTGTCATGCATGCAGGTCTTGATGCAGTATATGGCAGTGTGCCACACAACCAGCCGCTTACTGCTGAGGTTATGAAGCGTTATTTTGGCTCATTAAACGGCATATCAATAGACTATGCCCTCATGGAACCTGCATCCCAAGAGGGCAATGTTTACGTGCTTCCATTTTTATCAGAGTGGTCTGATATTGGCACGTGGCAGTCTCTTAAGAGACTTGTTGAGTCAGGACGAATTACCCCACCTGATAAGGCTATGCAAGTCATGGCAGAGCAGCTTGCGGCAAACCAGAACTAAAAAAACGGCCGCGCATTCACACGGCCGTTCGTTATTCTCAACATACTAAATGTAAATGCTAGGTCGTTTCTGTAACCGGCGCAGTGTAATCAGATTGCTTAACCTCAAGAGCAGTTGCTATTTCTTTCTCTTCTTTTTTGGAGTTATGATATTTCTCAAGCTGTGCTGCTCTACGCGTGCCAAGGCTTAAGAAGAGAAGCATGCCTATAGCAGCTGCTGAGGCAAAGAAGATAAAGCCGCCGTTCCAGCCCCACTTATCTACGAGAACGCCTGTGCCCACTCCTGTGAGAGCACTTCCTATATAACCAAATGCACCGGTAAGGCCTGTTGCGGTTGACGCGGCCTTTTTAGAAGCAAAATCTGCAGCAGCTACTGGCACCAAAAGCTGTGGTCCGTAAACGAGAACTCCTGCAGAGATAAGAAGGGCAGCATCTAACATCGGATAGCCCGGTGGTATTAGCCACAGGCCAATGACTGCGCACATGAGCAGGAACATGCATACCACTGCCATTGGACCGCGCCTGCCCTTGAATACTTTATCAGAAACCCAACCAGCACCGATTGCTCCTATGATGCCAGCGAGTTCAAAGCCTGCAGTCTTAAAACCGGCGCTGGCAAGCGTTGAGCCCCTGGTTTCTACAAGAAAGGTGGGTGACCAATCGCGGATGCCTATGCGGACTATATAGACGAATATGTTTGCGCAGGCCACTGTCCACAAAAGTCTGTTCTTGAGAATATGACCCTTGAAGATTTCTTTAAAAGATTTTGCCTGGTCTTCGTCAGGATCTGTTATATGTGCCTCGTTGCGATATTCCTCAACAGGGGGTAGGCCGATGGACTGTGGTGTGTCGCGCAGACGATTTATTAACCAGAACGCACAGATGATGGCAATAACAGATGGTATAAAGAATGCGTAGCGCCAGCCATAGGCTGGAATGAGATAACCGCAGAAGATCATTATTCCTGCGCTTCCGATCTGATGCGCTGTGCTCTGCAGGCCCCATTTTGTGCCAAGCTCGGTTGGGCTGTACCAGTGGGTGAGAAGGCGCACGCTGGCAGGCATTCCATAAGACTGAAACCATGCGTTTATAAGCCACAGAATGCTAAAAGTCATGATGCCGGAACTTAAACCAAAGAAGAAGTTTACGATGCCGGCCATGAAAAGACCCATTGCCATTAGATATCTTGCGTTGGCGCGGTCTGCCATGACACCGTTAATAAATTTGCCAAAGCCGTATACGATCGAGAAGAGCGTAAGAACGATACCGAGATCTGTTTTTGTATAACCCAGATCCTTGAGAAATACGGGCATGGCCATAGAGAAGTTGGCCCTGACAAAGTAGTAAACAGCATAGCCCACGATCATGGAGTAAAGGATGCGGAACCTAAAGTGTTTGTAGATCTTTTTCGCCTTGTCCTCATCCTTAATGGGTTCAGCATGAGGAGCGACTGCTAGAAGCTTGAAGGGATTTGCCATCGGAGTCTCCTTGGTATTAAATTCCTATTATTGCTTATGCTTGTGGAATGTTAATTCCCACTTTAGTAAGCATTCTTTGCGTTTGAGTTGGCCACGTAAAATAAGGAATTGTAGTAGTATAAGCATTGGCAGCTATTTTATTCCGTAGCTCACTATCCTTGAGAAGTTTGCTTATTGTATATGCAAAACCTTCTGTATTGCCTGCATTTATAACCACGCCAGCATCGCCCCAGCGTATCTTTCCTCCCACGTTCTCTTCACGTGCGTTGGAGAGCAAATATTCCACAGCAAAGGGCACTAGGTTTGATGAGACAGTTGGGCGACGACATGCGCAAGCCTCCTGTACAGACATGCCAAAGCCTTCCATCTCTGATGGAGAACAATATACAGTGGTTATTGCATAGAGCTCTCTTATGAGGTCTCTTGGAATCATTCCTAAAATTACAACCTTGTCGCGTATGCCCTCTGCCTTCATAAGGGTCATGCATTCGTCATATACCTCTTTGCTATCAGAGCTAAGGGTCAGAAGAAGCATGGATTCCGGATTGGATTTATGAGCTTTTGCAAATGCCTTAATCAGTAAATCTTTTCTTTTTGTTTTATCCGTGCGGCTTACTTCCAGCACGCATTTTTTGCCTAGCACATTGCTGCCTGAGACAGGGTCGGATTTTTTGAGAAAATCATAAATTCTACTGCACTGGGTAGGTTCCATCGGATGCACGGAATCTGTATCAATGCAGGGTGGAAGAGATAGTTTTGCTTCATGATCATAGTATTGTTTTAGGGTTCTGCTGATATCGCCTGATGTGGAGGCCACGGCATCGCACTTAGGCAATAGTTCGTTTTCATATGCTATGCGTTCCTCAAAGCGGCATGCTTCGATAACTTCTTTTGGTTTATTCTTGTAGTTTTCCTTTTTAAGTGCGCCAAGGGAGTGAGGAACCCAGATGTGTTTTGCTTTGATGTTCATTCGCTCTTTGAGCATATGGGCGAGCATAGCCCCATCCCAATAATGAGAGATGATGAGCTTGCAGTTCAATCTCTCTTTTGAAAAAAACTCGTTCGCATACTCAACTTCTTCGCCTATGATCACTTTATTTAGATCTTCTTTGCGGATGAACTTGTTTCCGCCGCCCTTTAGATAAACTATGCGTGAGTTTTCATCCTTGTAGATCGCTCCTTCGCGCATTTGTTTTGTGATGGGATCTAAAAAACCGCCGCGGTTGAGAGTGGTGACTTTAAAGCCCATGCAAACGAGCGTGTCTGAGAGGTGGTTTACATAATGGTTCTGGCCGCCCGTATCTGTAAGCCCTGAGCGCACTTCCCAATCGTGCATGCCGTGGTTTGTTACCATGAGAATGTGAGGCCGGGGTGAATTCACAAATTCTTCTGCAAAATCTTTTTTACCCATAATGATTATCTCTTTCTAGTTGGCTTTGCAGGAGTCTTGATTTGTTTGGCTCCAGCAGGAAGCAAATCATCGCCCTGTGTTGAGAGCGCAGAAGCTTTGAACACCGTAGCTTTTGAATCAAGAGACCGTACAGTGAACATGTCGTCAAGGTGATCGGCGCCTCCCTGTTGGGCCGTGTGGCTCTTTGTCCATTCCTGATATCTTTCAAAGGGCACTTTTGTAGCTTTGCGCAAAGCTCGCCGCACGTTACGGCGGTAACGATCTGATGGAGGTGTATGTGAATTGAAGTCCACGTTCAATAACTCTGGGATCCAAGGGTTATTTTGAAAGAACTCATTTATTCTCTCTCCATGTTGTTCGCTTGCCCTTGCCATTGCCAATGTTTGAGCAATGGGTCTTAAAATCCTATGATGGTTTGGGTCTTGAGCATACACGCCCACGTACTCCAAAAGCGCTTGCATCTGATCCCCATTTAGTTTTTCGGCATTACCTCCGTTTATGAGCTGGTGGAGATTTGCATACAGATGCCTGTTGGGCACGTGTGGAAACTTCGGCGGGAAGCCGCCCCTTGTCCAGGATATCAAGGGCCAAAGCGGAGCCCCGGTTGAACCATGGGGCATGAGTATATGGAGCGGATGTATGACCTGTCCGGTCTTAGTAAAGAAGTCGTGAAGCCGTGCAAGCTTTTCTTGTTTAAGGAGTTGAGCTTCCATGTCGGTGAGTTCTCCGCTTTGCCGTCGTTTTTATATTGCTGCAATGGCATCCTTGGCCTCGTTAGTCCATTTGAGCACCTGATCGCGTTCCCACATGGTGCCGCCGGTTTCTGGCCATGTTGCAGTGGATGTGCCATTACCAGCAGCAAAATTAGTGGCAGACATGGCTATCTGCCCTGGGTTTGTATCCCAGCCTAACATGGTGCGTAGCGCTGCAGCTGGAAGATCCCACGTCCAAGATCTGAATACTCGGTTATGCGCATAAGGATAATTGAAAGCTGTCAAAGCCCCAATGGAAATGGATGCGATCCTTCTGTGTATTGACTCGCCAATTGAATCCTGCCAGCCTTCCCTTATTCCATGGCCGATAGGAATGGTACCCTTTAATATGCCGCTTACTCCCATGACAATACCCAGTAGGCCGAATGTGGTCGCAGCGCCCTGTATCGCCATGAGCGTAAACGGCAATGTGCTGGGATCGGTTCCTTTTTGCATCATTCCGCCCATCGCGGAACCGACATTTGCGAGCAAGGCTGCGGTCAGAGGCAGGGCATAGCTGGAGTTCTTGCTGAATGGGTTTATGACCTTTGCGATGGATGCAAATACTTTTCTAGGTGATCTTCTGTCTTCAAGGGCCAAAAGGCCTGCGGTGAGCATAAAAAAGAGCATCTCGCCTGCAACTATGCTTGAGCGCTGCATGCGATCAAACCACTTCTCGTGCATAAGCGAGTTTATATCTCCTGAAGTAATCTGATGTAGCACTCGATCTAACCATGGCGGTTGGTTGCTAATAAGCATCCCTAAATCTGCTGAGAGCATTATTGCGCCGGGCAAAAGCAGCCAGGCCCACCTGTCGGTGAAGCGTCTGGATTTGGAAGAAAAGAGATTAGTTGCATAGAGCAAGCCTGCTACTCCGGTATAAGCATGATAAGCAACTCGGGTTGAATCCATATTTGATACTGAATCTATTAGGCCGGTATATGTTTCGGGCTGTACTAGGGCGGGCGCGCTTGTAATTGCCCACTTGCCGAATCGATAGTATAAGTCGCCTGCTCTAGAGAGAGTATCAGCGGTGATGTTAATGCCGTCTATGCCTGTGTCGATAACTGCTGCAGGGATCGCCCATGCTGCAGCATCGATGCCGCTCTTAATTGTGAATTTTGCTATATCTACAGCGCTCTGCTTCCAAGTGGGATCGGAAGTTCCGATTTCATCTGCATAAACAGCCTCAGGAGTGGTCCATCCGTTGCGCAGGCGGTTGTATGCGATGGCTATTGTAGCTCCCATGGCGCCTGCAAACATGTTATAGCTGCCCTGCAGCAGTGCAAGATCAGCTACGATTCCAGTCAATAAACCTATTCCGCCATAGGCAGCTGTCTGCTTTAGATTCTCGGAGTATGCATAGGCAATCGCCGTCAGAACATGCCTTCTCACAGCGTGCTCTCTTGCACGAAGCCTGATTTCGCCTATTTGGAGAAATGCCTTTCCAGTGCCATAATCCTCGATAAATGGCTGAAAAATCTTTTCTGAAAGAAGCCTTTTGGCTGCCGGTGTATTCTTAAAGGGACTATCAGGTTCTGTAAGCCTGCGGCCTATTTCCAGAGCTGGCCCCCATAAACAGATTCTGGCCATGAGTGTTATTACATCAGCTTCGTACTCTGCTATAATCTCAAACCTATCTTGCGGCGTATCAGGCCCCATGATCCTTTTGAAACACTGCTTGATATCGTCAGCATACTTAAACTCTACCTTATGATCGCCGCGGTTATGTGCGTGTGCCAAAAGCCTTGTGAGAATTTCAATGGAAAGAAGATTGCCGTAAAATATTACGTCATCATTTGCTTTGTCATCGCTGGGGAATGTTTCGATGGTTTCGTCTACTAAGCGATAAGCCCTCTCAAAAAGAGTTGCCTGGGGTTCTTGGGCAGATGAAGCGTGCTGTAAGAGAGTGAATGTCTTAAGCAGTTTTGCCTTGGCCAAATCGAGCTGAGTGGTTTCTGGCGGGGGGTTATCGATGAATCCAGATAATCTCGTTATATTCTCTGCTGCCAGGTCAGGGCCTGAAAAGCCTGCTGCACCGAACAGTGCTTCTTTATAGAAATCCTGGCCATGAGGAATTTCATTATATAGGGGAGATGTGGATGCTTGGCTTAAGGGTTTTTCAAGAATATCTGCTGCATTTCTATATCGCTCTGCTGCACTTTGCCTGTCGTTATTAGCGCGGGCTTGCCGGGCTGCTTTTAAATGTGATCGTATATCCTTTTGCGTTTGTAATGGAGTAAGAGGAACTAGAATGCCCGTAGATTTATATGGAGTGAATTGATCAACAGCAGCTTGTTCATCTTTTTTAAAGGGATCGACAGGGCAAGAAGAGCGGCTTGGAAGGATAAATAAAGGTGAAGGTTGAGTAGTTCCTATTGGAATCAGGGCATGAGGAAATATCGGTAGCGCTGAAGCGGAGTATGACATTGATCTCTCCAAGTATTTTCTTGCAAAAAAAAACAGGCTAAAAATCAGCCTGTTCTTATACTATATACATTACTCGATCATTTTGCCGGTATTATGCTTAAGTGGAATAGCGTGGCGCATGTTGCAAACCTCTCAAGTTGTGTGCTTGCGCAGTGAAATTTGCGCCAACAGGATGCCCTGCAAAGGCCTTGCACTGGGCATCCTGAGGGCGCCAATGCACTGTGTCATGCGTTATTGCATATTAAACGCGCCTGTCAAGTAATTGATTTATGTTAGTGGACCATGGTTTTAGAGCTTTCAATAGCTTCGGCTTCGCTATCTTCAATGATTTTTTTGCCACTGCTTGGAACAGTAGGACTCAGTGAATGTACTATAAACACATCATCAAAATCATGTTCGCCTATTTGCAATCTTGTGTGACCTTTAGTCCTGGTCTGGTAATCCTCAAACAATACATCCAGAGCTTTGCGCACAGCCCTGCGAATTTCGTATCGTTGGCGATCCTTTGGCGTCTTGTGATCATCTAAGTCTATGTTGAATATGTCTGGGAGCGCTGGGTTTGCTTCAAAGAATTCCTTTATCGCCTGCCCATGATCTTTGCTTTCTCTTAGAATGGCCAATGTTTGAATCAGCGGCCGCAACACTTCATAGTTATTTGGGTCGTTAGCATGTGAACCTACGTATTGAAGAAGAACATCCATCTGTTCTTGGTCTATTGATTCATCACTGCCCCCGTTTATAATCTGATGAAGATTTGCATACATATGTCCGTTTGGCATGTGTGGAAATGTTGGCGGCCAGCCAGCTCTGATAATAGATCTGGCAAACCAGACCGAATCCCATTGCGAAGCGCGCGGCACCAAGGGATGGAGAGGATGCATCTTTTTGCCAGACTTGTTTAAAAAGTCTTCAAGTGTTCGAAACGCTTTTTCCCTTTCTTTCATAATTCGTCTTTGAGTGTTCTCTGCATTGTACAGCTCTTCTCTTTGAGCATTGGCTTCCTGGGCAGTGAGTTTGCCTTTTCGTCGTTTTGCATCTATCTCCTTTAATTCGTTCAGCATCTCTTCCTCAACTTTTTTTCTTAGCTCCTCTGCTTTTGCGTTCTTCATTATCGTCATTATGGTATCGCGTTCCCAGACTGTGCCGCTACCCTCAGGCCATGTTGCTGAAGAGATGTTATTGCCTGAAACCATGTTGGTGGCAGACATGACCAGTTGTCCTGCGGGTGTGTCATAGCCCACAAGGGTGCGAAGCATTTCGCCTGGAAGATCCCATGTGCCTGATCTGCCAAGTCGGTTGTGGCCGTAAGGATAATTAAAACCTGTGACAAATCCGAGAAAGGACTCATATGCCCTTATGTGTGGAGGCTGGCCTTTTGAATCTTGCCATGCTTCCCTTAACCCAGTAAATATAGGCAAATTTCTCTTGAGCACCCCGCTTATTGTGAGAGTGATGCCAAGCTTGCCAACTGTAGTAGCAGCAGCCTGCATGCCCACCAGCGCCATAGGTAAAAGAGTAGGATCGACTCCTTTTTGCATATAACCACCCATGGCAGACCCGACATTTGCAAGCAAAGCGCCAGCCAGAGGAAGCATGTATTTTGAATCTTTGCCACCTGGGTTGACCACTTTGGCTATGGATTGAAATACTTTTGAAGTCGAAGATCTGTTTTCAAGGGGCAAAAGCCCTGTGGTGAGTTGCATGAGTAGTATCTCTATTGAAACAATGCCTGCTTGTCCTACACGATCCCACCATGGTTTATTATTATTGATAGCCTGCCCAATATCTGCAGAGAGAAAAATTGCGCCAGGGAGGAATAGAGGAGCAATTCTTTCTGTAAAGGCCCTGACTTTGCGCGGAGCAAAAATGTTTACAGCGTAAAGTGCGCCTGCTGCCCTAGTGTAGACCTGATAAGCAATGTCGAGCCTATCCATGTGTGATGCTGAATCGATTAGGTTCGTGTAAGTTTCTTGCTTAACTAGTGAGGGTGCACCCCTTACTGCCCATTCGCCAAATTGGTAGTATAGATCACCAGCCCGACAAAGCGTATTCCACCCTATTTTTAGGCCATCCATCCCTACATCAGCGAGCCCCGCAGGTATAAGCCATGGCACTGAAGAAATGCCGCTTGTAATAGCAAAATTTGCCACATCGGTTGCGTTTTCTTGCCATGTGCGCTTAGGTGTTCCTAGGTTGCTTGCATAAAGTGCATCAGGCGTTTTCCAGCCGTTACGCAGACGATTTATCGCAGTTGCTAATATAGCCCCGATCATGCCGACAAATGTTGTGTGTTCGCCGTGAGAGAGGGCAAAATCAGCCCCGATGCCGGTTAAAAGTCCGGCCCCGCCCCACATGGCAGATTGCTTGAGGCTTTCTGAATAGGCAAAAGTCATTGCTATGAGAAGATGCCTTATGAAGACGTTTTCCTGAATTTTTGTCTTCATGGCCAATTCATCTACATAATATAACCAGCTATTATCAATTACAGGTTGAAGAGCCGGTGACTTGAGAAGCCTTTTTCTTATGCTGCCTGTTTGTCTTCCGGCAATTTCCATTGCCCTGCCCCACAGACCGATCTTGGCAAGAAGGATTGCCACATCAGCATTATAATTAGCTATGAGCTCAAGCCTTTCAGGCGTATTCTCAAGACCGCCTATTCTAGTAAAGGCTTCGACGATCTTTTGGATATAGGGAATCTCTTTATGGTGATCGCTGCGGTGGTGAGCATGTGCTAAGAGCCTTGCTAAAATTTCGATGGAAAGAAGATTTCCGTAAAAGATGATGTCATCATTTGCCTCATGGTCATAAGGAATTTCATCAATCGCCTCATCCGCCAAACTAAGCGCTCTTTCATACAGAGCTGTTTGGGGCTCTTTGGCAGATGAAGCATACTGTACTAGGGCAAATGTCTTTAAGAGTTTTGCGATTACACGATTAAGCGGATCAGCATCCGTTGGATAATCTTCGATAAATCGTTTAAGCCTTGCTATGTTCTCAGCTGCCAGGTCAGGGCCTGAAAAACCTGCTGAGCCGAATAGGGCCTCTACAAAAAGCTCTTTTCCGTTGGGAATTTCCTCATGCAGGGGAATGTGCGAAGTCTGATCCACAGGTCCTTCAAGAAGACCTAGAAGCTCGGTGTATTTTTGAGCTGCTGTCTCTCTATCATTTTTCAAACGGGCGTGTCGTGCTGCATTTAAGTTTGAACGTATATCGTTTAACCTGTACATAGGTGTATGCGCAGTTGGCAAAAGTATTAGATGGCGGCGGGCAGCAGCAAAAGGATCGATGTTGGAATAGCTGGTTTGTTGTGTAATATTTGTGTCTAAGTCTGCCGCGATAAACATGCAAGGCGGTTCAATTGTCCCTCTTGGTAGCAACGCATTGGTAAATGCAGGCAATGCTGCTGCAGTGCAGGACATCGAATAACCTCCTTGACACAAAAAAACAGGCCACGCTGGCCTGTTTTAGTCTTCTTATGTTGTTGTATCGATCGTCTTGCTGATATTGCCCCAACGGGGCATAAAACATAAAACGATCGTTCCATGGGAAATCTTTTTATGCTTTGTCTTCATTGGATACTTTGCCTGCATCAAGACATTGAATGGCGTCTTATAGTGCATATCAAACAAAGCTGTCAAGCGAGGAACCGACTATCGGAGATCCAGGATTTAATCCCTGTGCTTCACATTCCATACTGTTGCCGCGAATATGATCGAGAGGATGGAAGCGGCGATCCAGAAGGTAATCGCCGGCTTGAAGTTATATGTGGTTACGCCTTCGACAACTGTTTTGTGGCTTTCAATAAGGCTTCCGCTTATCAGATCTTGTGCTGCTGCGGCCATATAGCTGAAAAGGCCTATCACGCCCATGGCAGCGCCTGCTGCGCGCTTTGAGCAGATGTCTACTGCCATAAGACCGCCTAAGAACGTAAGCAACGCACCCAAGCAAAAACCAAATACAGCCATGCATGCGCCGTGTAATACAGAATAACTGTGCGGTATCCATACAAAGCCGATTATGGCTAATGAATACAATATGCCCAAGACGAGTGTTGGCACATTTCGTCGCCCATTAAAGAAACGGTCTGAGATATAGCCGCCTGAGATCGTGCCCAGTATGCCGAAGATCGGGCTGGCCGATATGATGGAGCTGGCTTCAATTGTAGAATAACCCTTTGCAGCACCTAAATATACGATGCCCCAACTCTCAATTGCATAACGGGTGATGTAAAAACATGCGCTGGCCAATCCCAACAACCACACTGCCGGATTCTTGATAACTTCTTTTTGCAGCTCCCATGTGGATTCCTTTTTAGGGGTCTTTAATCCGTGATCGTGTTTGTAGTCTGCGATGGAAGGCAATCCATAGGTTTGAGGGCGATCGAACATAAATAGATATAAGAGTATTGCGCCGCCTATGCACAAAAGGCCAGGCGCCATAAACCCCCAGCGCCATCCAAAATAACTGACGACAACTGCGGTCACCACATACGTGACTGCGCCGCCGATATTGTGGCTTGTGCTCCAGATTCCGTATCTGGTGCCTCTTTCCTTGTCGCTGAACCAGCTTGCGATGGAGACAACGCTTGGTGCTGCTCCCATAGACTGAAACCAGCCGTTTAGCCCCCAGAGCACCACGAACATGATAAAATAATGAGTGAATCCCAAAAGCAGGTTTACCAATGCAGATATCAAAAGGCCGAAAGACATGAACCGCTTGATGTTCATGCGGTCTGCCAAGAAACCGTTAAGAAATTTGCCTATCGCATAAGCCAAAAAGAGCGCAAACCCCATGGTGCCAAGCTGTTGCGCATCAAGCACGCCTTCTTCCATCATAGGTTTTTTGGCAACAGACAAACTCAACCGGCACACGTAAAACAGGCCGTATCCAAGGGTGATGGACATAAAAACAGACCAGCGGCGCCGGTCATAGAGTTTCTTAATGCGCTTTTCATCGTGGATTTGAGGTTGATCTTTTCCGGTTTTAAAGAAGTTATAGAGCTTGCTGATCATCGGACCCCCTCCGCTGGTTCGCAATGGATAATTAACGTGCACATATTGAACTTAACAGCTCATGTAAAGATTAAAGCCTTTAATATGCTTCCCATATATCAGAGTTCCACCCCTCTGTGCTTATCCTTATCTCAACATTATTGCTAAGTTTGGTTCTGAATGCCTCTCCAATCACATCTTTTATGCTGCTGCGGTTGTTCATAACGCTGATCGAATCCGAGTTGGCCACTTCTTGATTTGAGAAGCTCGCATCTATCATCAGGCTATATGTATCTTTGGAATCTCCGCGGCGACAAAAAAAGCCGCCACCACATACTATCTCTTCGCCTTTCAGAACGAGTGTGGAGTGTTCAAAATCTTCATGTATAATACGAAGTTGTATTTTACCTGTACCTGGTGACTTAACGATCACATAATGCACATGTTCGTCTACAAATACTTTAAGATCGCGAGCCCCTTCTATTACAGCTATTTTATCATTTAGTTTTGAGACGTTTTTGCCTTCCTCTTTTGCATTTTTTAGGAACGCTGCTGTAAATAGCTCGCCTGTTGTGGGAGCAGGAAGCACGATCTCAGCAGGAGTTGATAGGCCAAAGCAGGCAAGCCTAACGCGGTTTTGCTGGATTATATCAATTGCTTTGGTTAGATCCTCATTTCCATTTTTATCTGCAGTGCTTTGTGGATGGAAATGTTCTTTTATAATCCCTCTTTCAATAATTGACCATAAGATGCCTATTGCAACTGCCATGGAAATACGCGCACCAAAAAGTGCAATAAGCCCACTGACGATTAATCCATGAAGCCAAGGGGATTTTAAGACTGCCATGGGATATGTAAAGATCTTTGAGTTTGTGGCAGGCAGTGTCTCTTCTAGCTTATGGGCGTCTTCTTCAACACTCATCAATGTATCATTTAAGAGATCAAAAGTTATCAGGCCGGAGCAGGCGATATCAGGAAGCTTTACATCGAGCAGACCTTGTTGCCTAAAAGACGTAAATGGGCTCTTGCTCTCTTGAATTTTCTGAAGTTCATTGTCAAATCTCTCACGCATGTAATGAGCAAACCACGGAACAACATGCTTCTGATACTGGTCTGCAGAGATTTGTAGGGGATTGTGTCTTGGTGCGGGCAAATAGAAATCGTAGTGATCAGCAAACTCCATAGCAAACGACATTTGCTTCTTCACTTGATCTGGTGAAGTAGCGTTCACGATGGCAAAGGCCGCATTCATCTGCGTGGCAAGAAGTGGCGAAGAAAAGGAGAAAGAGCCAGAAACTTGAGCTTTTGGGTTTGTTAAGGCAATGTACATGCTTGGCTCCAAGTTGGTCGTACTCTACATTATCGCCTGCACTTGTATAGTGTTGCGTAGTTTTTTTTTGTTATTTCTGCAACGGGAAATGATGCTGTTTGCGGATAATTAGCTGATATTATTTGATATTTAATCAATGCATGCGCCAGCTTAATGCCGGCAAAGCCCTTGTGGGATATACAACCTGTCCATCTGTAGAGTTGTTGGAATGCCACAGATGTTCGGCAAATAGCTTTTTAATAGGCCCTTTTTGTTTTAGATTCTTGGGGAACTCCGTCTGTTTACCTTTAACAACAGGCTTTACAGAAACTCCATTTGCATGAAACAGATGCTTGTTTTTATTTATCCAGGGCTGAATTATTTTTTTATGGGGTCCAAGCTGGGCAAGCCAAATTGTTGTAAGAAGGTTGTGACGTACATCCTTGCGATTATCGTCCAATTGCTTGGCAGCCTCTTCGGTGGCGCGGAGTATTGGTTTAATAACATTTTTATCATATTCTCCCGACCCTGCACTAGCCTCTTTAGCTGAGGTCATCAAAAACTTATATAGAGTATCACGATAGAAGGTAGGATCAGCATATGTCTGGAAGGCAGGGTCTCCCTGTGCAGCCGCAGTTATGAAACTAGTTAGGAATGCTCCGTTTTCCACTAAGGATCTTCCTGTGAGTGGAGCAAAAAAGGAATATCTCCTTCCTGCAGTAGACGCAGCAGCTGAGAAAGCCTTTTCTGGCGTTGGTTTCAGGTGCTTTCTCATCCAAGAACTAGCGGTTCCCATTCCAAGCCAACTTAGCGAAGAAGATTTGCCTTTTGTGGGCTTCTTCTGTGTCATATGTTCTAGCTGTTTATCCAAATCATATACTTTTACAAGGGGCTTGCCCTTTCCTTCTGTAAAATAATTTTTAATGGTCTGGCCATGTGCTTTGCCTGCAGCAGCACCCATGGTTGCGATCAGCAAGTATCGCCTGGCATCATATTGTCTGGGCGATATATCGTAAGCAATTGCCGTTAACCTATCGAGGTATTCCTCAACTGTCTCAGATGTGGTGGAGGGATCAACCAGGGCGCGATAGATCTTGGTTCTATACCACTTTGGATGCTCATCAGGGGAAAACAGAGCACGTCCGCGCTTTGGTAAAAAATAGGAATCAGCTAGCAAAAGGAGCTGGTCGGCAAGGGGGACCTTATGAAGAGCTGTGTCTTGATGCTCATAAGCTGTACCCTTTGCTGCCTCTTCTTTACATTCTCCGTATAGTTTTTCAGCTCGTTCCTTCATACCTTGTACAGTATTAGCGATCTCAGCTGCAGCATCTTCTTTTGCTTCTAATGGGCCATGGCTGCTGACTTTCTCAGCTATGCGTTTGAGAACTTCTGAGAAGGTGCCGCGCTGCATGCGAGAACCGCCGGCTTCGCGATAAGATTGCGTGACAATTGCACCTAAACCAAACTCCTTAATGATTGTTGCGAGCGCATTACCTGCAAAGGATGTCCATCCGAGCATGAGTTTGAGCGAATTGGCTGGTATTTCATAGGTCCAAGCCTTGGCATATTTTGCTTTAAGCGTTTGTGTGGCAGACGTTCCTGTAAGTAATGCATGAGCTACGCCTAGTGCTGCCAGAAACGGAACCATTCCGCAGTGACCATATATGTTGTCTAACATATACTTAGAGACTTCGCTCCAGTGGTCTGAGAGAAATTGTGGAATTTGATACCACTCGATCTTATCCCAACCCACAGGTTTTTTTATAATGGGTGCGATCGCATTGCCAGGGCCTATGTACAACAGTTGTACTGCTCCAGCGAACATCATTTTACCCCAATCCACTGTATTCCTTGCATCCTTTTTGACCAGATTCCAATCGCCTCCACTCTGGACATGGTGCCGCCACTGCACAGCATAACAGATTGCTGTGAACACGGATGCAGCAAGAGGATTGAGCCCAGATGCGACCATTGCAGCTGATGTTAAACCCCAAGTCCCGGGAAGCAAGTAGGCGGCATGCTTTTTAGCTAGAACCTTTTCATGTATCCAATCTTTGGCTTTGGGATGCGCCGTGGAGACGGCGTATGCAAAACCGGCAATTCCAAATGGATAAGTGAACTTCATCCACGTAGGAATTTTATCCGAGTTCCAATTTGAAAATATCTTTCCCCATGGATTAGGATCGAACGGAAGGTGGATAGCTTTATTAACACTTTCTGCAAATGGGCTGGTAGCAGCCCATTGATTCCACCACATGGGAACACCGTCGGTGAAGCCCTGTAAGCTGATGGCATTGATAAGATCTGCCGTGTGCTCAACTCCGGTTGAGGTTAAGCCGGAGACAATGCTTCCCAGTCCGTGCATCTGACCCATGATGCCATCTTGCGAAGCCAGCCATGCGTCAGGAAGATAGCCAAGAAACGGGAGCCCGCCGCCAAAGAGCACATAAGTGCCAAGGAGTTTTGCTGCTTCCTTAGGCGCAACATTCCAAAATGACCTGTCGGTATGTCCTGTTTTAAAGGCCTGTTTTGTCTCTTCAGCAGTAATTCCTGCAAAGGCTTTTCTGGCTCCAACTGCAGCGGTTGCAAATGCAGCCGATGCCATCATGATGCTGGGAAGAGATCCATCAAACACATTGCCCTCGATCGCTCCGCTGAGAGCACCAAGAAAACTGCCGATCGTCGCATACTTCCAATATGTCTTGCCGTTTGGAAGGCTTGCTGCATTTAAAAACTCAGTAGCGCCGGCCTTTAAGTTGGTATAACCGACTTTGCCTTTTGATTGCTCAATTTTTTGTAGCAGCTGTTTTAATTCTGAAGCATTTGCCAGATCGTCTTCTGACTCTTCATCTTTGAAGAGCTCTACAATTGCAGGGTGATCTGGAAACATAGCCTGCGCTTGGTATGCGAGATTTTTAGCGCTTTCAGGGCGATGCTGATGCAAGAAGAATTCTGCTATTGATAAATAGAATTGTACAAGAGTATTTGCTTTTCTTTGAATTTCTTCAGGAGAATCGGATTCGATATCAATTGAATCCTTTAGATGCTCGGTCATTACCTGGTAAAGTGTGCCGAGCGCTTCTGCGCGGTGCGTGCTGTTGTGCGTTGATGCACGATTGCACAGCATATTTGCATAGTGTATTAGCCCTAAGATACGCAGCTCTCCTGGTTGCGTAACAGGATCTTGATTTGAAAACTTATCCAGGACAAATAGCGCGGTGTCGTCATCTCCATTGCGGGAATGTGCAACCGAACGCATGAGCATTTCTCTGGCAATCAGCTCTTTGCCCTGCGGTGTTGTTCTTATCTTTTTGCCTATTTGTCGCACAACACCTAAGGCTGCAAAGGTCTCATCATCAACTTCACCATAGTTTGCTTCTAAAAATGTTGAGAAAGCTAAAATGCCATCAAGATCGCCTTCAGCATTTGGTGAAAGCTTAGAGCATATTTCTCGCAGATCTTTGAACTGAGCGCCTGCTGCATCTAGGTCATTTCCTTGCATGAGCGCAAAGGCGTTCTTTAGCCGTTTGGATATTTCATCTCCTGCTATGCTGGTTACTCCAGAACTCTCATTAAAACTTGGTGGGCCAAAAAGAGAGTTGCTAAATCCATGTGCAATGGGTGGTTGGCTGATAAATGGGTGAATCTGAGGTATTGGCAGATAGCGGCCAAGCGCTGCTTTGTTGGTTGAAAATGTTAAGGGCTGATTAAACGGAGCTGATTCTATTATAGGAAAAGGAGGAACTAATAACGGCTGTTCTGCTACAGACGGTTGTGTCGGGCCAAACAGCGGTATAACATTATTTGCAGGGACCACACGCACCATAAGGCTGTCCTTTCCTTAATTTCGCAGTGCGTTTCACATAATTATCATGACTCCAGAGAAGGAATAAAAAAACAGGCTAGAAGCCTGTTTTAAAAATGCACAAATTTTGTTATGGAAATTGAGATACAAGTGAAATGCATCTCTTGGAATAAATTCAGTAAT
>JBDRBN010000009.1:0-11427 GCA_043822785.1 Pseudomonadota bacterium | reverse complement strand
TTCTCATGTCTAGGTGTCATTGCGAGGAGCGTTTAGCGACGAAGCAATCTCCCGCAAACACAGGTTATAAGGGGATTGCTTCGCTTTGCTCGCAATGACATCCATGAAAAACAAGCAGTTCTAACGCGACAGCAGTGCAATAATATATATTATTAAATATCAAGCATTGAAAGCCTGTCTGATCATTCACAAAACTCCTTGCCATACACCAGCGAATTATATACGAACTCGCACCTATTATCAGTAGTGGGTCATTAGCTCAGTTGGAAGAGCAGCTGACTCTTAATCAGCGGGTCGCAGGTTCGACTCCTGCATGACCCACCAACAAGCCTCGCCGAAATGTGAGGCTTTTTGATTAAGAGGCAGCTGCTCTACAAAATCATGCGCAGCATGATTTGCAGGTGGGGTGAATGTCCGCGGCTTTGCCGCGGCAGAGGGGAGGGCGTAGGCCCTCCCCTTGTAATGCCCAGCTGACTCTTAATCAGCGGGTCGCAGGTTCGAATCCTGCATGACCCACAAGAAAAATGGCCGCCCGAAAGGGAGGCCATTTTTTCTGGAAATTAGAGATTGGAAATTGGATTTGAGTACAGAAAAAGGCCTGGAGCAATGCCCCAGGCCTCTTTCTTCCCCCAACTCCTACCAACAAAAGTCCTCTATTATTCTTCTGTAATCACGTATACTTTGTCGTGTTCGCGGCACTTTCCCACCATCTTAATACCGATGTCATCGCCGGCCTTAGCCACCGTAACATCATCATGCTCGATCTGCATGGAATTGATCTTTTCAGTGAAGTCCGTTGTGTGGCCTTTTACGTGAATGGTATCGCCGACCTTGAGCTCGCCATCAGTGATTTTAATCGCTGCTACGCTAAGATGGTTGAAGAAATGCTCTACAAAGCCAATTTCCTTCTCCTGCATATTGCCTCCCTTTTCGTATTCGACCTCACCGTTGTTAACACTATATTAATTTTAATCATATTCAGATCATTTGTAAATATATTAGCCAGCGAGACAGGCGAGAAAAGTATAAAACCTACTGACTTGACTGGCCTTACTAGCCAACATCTATATTGCTTTTAAAAGCCCATTCCGCTAAGGGTTCCAAGCCAAAGACAAAAGGAGAATCCATGAAAATCTGTATGACTGGAACCGGTTATGTAGGGCTTGTATCAGGAGCTTGCCTGGCAGATGTTGGAAATACAGTCTGGTGCGTTGATACAGATGCCCAAAAGATTGCAAACCTTAAAAAACACAAAATCCCCTTCTATGAGCCCGGGCTTGAAGATATTGTCCGCCGCAACATTTCAGAGAACCGCCTCCACTTTACCACTGATCTTGCAGAGGGCCTTAACTCTGCAGACATCTGTTTTATAACTGTGAATACGCCTCCGCGCGGAACAGGGCGTGCGGATCTGACAAATGTTTTGGATGTGGCAAAACAGCTGGGCCTGGTGATTGACCAACCTGTCACAATTGTCACTAAGAGCACCGTGCCAGTCGGCACCACCATGCGCGTTAAAGATGCAATTTCAGAAGGGCTCTTAGCCCGCAAGCATGATCCCAAAAAAATTCTCACCGTCGCTTCCAACCCAGAATTTTTAAAGGAAGGCGATGCAGTAGAAGACTTTATGAGACCAGATAGGGTGATAGTGGGAGTGGAAGATGATGAAACCACAAAGAAGTTGCATGAGCTGTATAAACCTTTTATGCGCAGGAGCGATCGATTCCTTACCATGAACATACCTTCAGCTGAGCTCGCAAAATATGCAGCAAACGCCATGCTGGCCACGCGCATCTCGTTCATAAACGAGATGGCAAGGCTGTGTGAGAGGGTTGGCGCAGACATAAGCGAGATCAGGCGCAGCCTGGGTAGTGATCCGCGCATAGGTCCTGATTTTCTATACGCAGGTCTTGGTTATGGCGGCTCCTGTTTTCCTAAGGACACACAGGCTGTAATAGGTTTAGGGCGCGAACACTCATGCGATCTTACGATAATAGAAGCTGCTGATCGGGCAAACGATGTACAGCGCGCATGGTTTTGGAACAAGATCACCGCCCACTTTGGCGGCAACTCAAATCTCAAAGGCAAGAATATCGCCTTATGGGGTGTGGCGTTTAAAGCAAACACTGATGATGTGCGCTTTGCCCCATCCTTATATCTCATGGAGCAGCTAGAAATTGCTGGCGCAAACGTAGCTGCATTTGATCCAGTAGCAATAGAAACAGGCAAGCAAGCAATGGGTAAACATGCATCTAAAATACGATGGACCAGTAGTGTTTATGAAGCCATAGAAGGGGCAGACGCGCTTGTCATCTGTACAGAGTGGCGCGAATTCAGGAGCCCAGATTTTGATCGCATGAAAACTCTAATGAAAAACACTGTGATCTTCGACGGACGCAACCTGTTTGAACCCGAAAGAATGCACGAAATGGGATTTGTGTATACTGGAGTAGGACGATCATGAATTGGTATGTTATCCAAACCAAACCCACTGCAGAGGAATCTGTAAAGCAGCACCTCAAAAATGCAAACTTCGAGACCTTTCTTCCCAAAATAAGAACCATGGTGCGAGGTTCCAAAAGGTCTTCGTCGCGTATCAGGCCCTTGTTCCCTGCTTACATCTTCGTACATATCGACCTGAAGGATGCAAACTTATATCGCATGATCAAATACACGCGCGGCGTTCGAAAGATCTTAGGCGATGGCGCCATGCCCGTGCCGGTGCCGGATGAGATGATCCACATCATAAAAGAACGCACAGACGGCCAAGATGTGATTGAACAGAGGATCACCATGAACAAAGGCGACGAGGTGCGCATCCGCTCTGGCGTGTTTAGAGATCTTGTAGGAATACTTGAAAAGCCGGTCTCCGCTGCCGGCAGAGTTCGCATACTTTTAAAGATCATGAACAACAGGATCAAGTGCGAGATGTCAGCCGGCGATGTTGAAAAGGTGTAACAGGTCTTTTCATACACGCACATTTCTCAGGTGCACATTCGTCGCAATCAAAATGTCTTCGATAATCATTGCCATCAGGAGGGTCTGTATTCTCAAATCCGAGTTTCTCAAAAAACTCAGGAATGATCGTATATAGATAGATATCATGCTTTACGTGCGAGAGCATTTGGTTGATTAGGGCTGTGGCAATTCCCCTGCCTCTACAATCTGTGCGCACACCTACAGAACTCAAAAAAAAGTAGTTTTCCCATGGCTCAAGCTGAGCCACTGCAGCGACCTTGTCGCCTTGCAGAGCCACCCAGAAATTCTGTATGGAAATAGAACCATGAACAAGATCCATGTCCTTTAGAAGATGAGTTATATCATCCCAATCCTTTTTTTGCGCTCTGCGAATCAGCGTCATCACCAAAAGCCTCCGCATCGTCATTGCGGGGAGCCGTGCGATTTGAGCTCATGATCCCTTGCATTCATCCAAAAGCACAAGGCGTTTTATCACGCGGGCTATCGAGTCTGTGTCGTTGGTGCCAATCGTAAAAAGGGCAGCTTCGCATGTGTCGGGACGGCAGTTGCCCATGGCAATGCTCACCGGAATTTCATCCGCCATTCGCGTATCATTGTTGGAATCTCCAAAAACTATTACGTCATCCAGCGTTAAACCATTTTGAGAAAAAATCTTCTTAAGTGCATCAGCCTTATCCACACCCTTTGGAAGCACTGCAATGGATTCTTCGTGCGAGGTGATCGCACGGCCTTTATCTCCAAGCACCTCATTTAGCTTTGACGCTATGATCTCATTTTTAAGAGGCTCAACTACGAATGATATCTTGATAGGGAGCTCGCCGTCTTTCTTCTGCTTCTGCTCTATGCATTCAGCCAAATCAGGACATATCCGTACCCCTGAGATATTCGTCCTCTTTAAGAGTGCATCCATGTCGGAATTGCTGCGATCGAGCAGGGTCTCTTTTACGTAATTGACAAATACTCCCCTAACGCCATCTCCTCTAGCTTTCTTCACTATGCTTTTTGCTATATCATAATCCATAACAGCACTAAACAGCACTTGCTCATCAGAAGGATTCACCACAACACCTCCATTGAACAACACCATCGGCAAATCCGGCTTTATGTCATTTAGAAAGGGTTTTACCTGCTCAAGGGTTCTGCCCGTAGCAATCCCAACGCGCCCGCCACAGCTTCTGTATAAATTTAACGCCTCAATAGTTGCAGGCCGTATGTTGTGATCGCTCGTAAGGGCTGTTCCGTCCATATCCAGGTAGATGGCTTGAAAACGGAGTTTTGATTTGTTGCTCGTGCAGCCAGCGATCGTTATTATGAGCAACATGACAATACTGAAGATTGAAATATTCTTTTTCATCATGACTATGCTCCTATGTATTTTTTCATGCGCACACATCTCTCAGGCACACATTCATTGCAATAAAAATATTTGTTAAAAAAAATCTAGCAGATATTCCTTAAATGCTTTTGGATCGTTTTCCAGCCCTTCAGATGCCATTGGTTGTGCGAGCTGCTTGCTAAGCATGTCAGGTATCTCAGGTCGTAATCCGGTTGCCCTCTCTGCAGCGTCGGGGAACTTGGCTGGATGGGCAGTTTCAAGTGAGATCACCGGCCCCACATGCCCCTTAACGCTCCTTCGCCATTGCGATGCGCCTTCCCAGGCAACAGCGCCATGTGGATCAAGAAGATAGCCTGTTCGCGCATGCACCTCACGTATGGTCGCAAGCGTAACCTCGTCGCTAACAGCCACAGGAAAGATCGTTTTCCGCATCTCATTTACATCGTCATTAAATAGATGGCGTATGCGCGCTAGGTTACTCGGATTTCCTACATCCATTGCTGACGAGAGCGTTCTCACAGACTTGCGCGGCTCATAATGCCCTGTTTTGAAATAGCGCGACACCACGTCATTTACATTGGTAGCGGATATGAATTCGATTGGCGCGCCTTGAAACTTTGCAATAAGTCCTGCTGTGAGATTGCCAAAGTTGCCGCACGGAACAGAGACGACGATTGGGCTGCCATCACGCGACATGGCCAGAGCAGCATAAACAAATAAAAACGATTGTGGGATTAGTCGGCCAACATTGATTGAATTTGCAGATGTAGGATTTATCTTTGCAAGCTCGGGATCAGCCATGGCCCCTTTCACGAGCGCCTGGCAATCGTCAAACGTGCCGTTTACAGCAATCGGCCTAACACCTTCGCGTGCTAGCGCAATTTGATGTTCCTGAATCAAACTGATCTGCCCTTTTGGATAAAGAACAACCGTGCGCATTGTCTTATGCCCTGCAAAGGCATCAGCCACAGCGCTGCCCGTATCCCCTGAGGTCGCTGTTAGGATAGTTGCCGTCTTTCCCTGAGAGTTAAGCACAGCATCAAGAAAACCAGCAAGAAAGCGAGCACCCACATCTTTAAAGCTCAGCGTGGGTCCATGAAACAGTTCAAGCACAAAGCGCGCGTCATCAATCTCGCGCAATTTTACCGGGAAATTAAACGCGCGTTCTGCAAAGGGCATCCACACTGATTCGGGAAGTTCTCCTCCTATCCACAATCCGGTTAAATAGAAAGCCAGTTCGCTAAACGGGCGATCGGCAAACTCCTCAAGCTCGCTCATCTCAAGCTGCGGCAAGGTTGTGGGAAAATATAACCCTTGATCTTTTGGTTGCCCGATCAGTGCTGCTTCAGAAAAACTCGCATCAGGGGCATTTTTATTTGTGCTGCAAAAGCGAATCTTGTTCATGATCATCTCTTTAAGATCTGCGTACCGCGTTTATCGATCGCTGCTATGAATATATCGTAGCTGGGGCGTCTGCCCAAAAGATTTTCTTTGATCGCAGATGCTATATACTCGGCTGCGCTTGCATCCTTTGCGAGCGCAAAGACCGATGGTCCACCTCCGGATATTGTACACCCTATCGCGCCGCTTCTGATGGCGCAGTTTTTTATGCGCGCAAAATTAGGTATTAGACTCTTGCGCGCAGGTTCTACGATTACATCTTCCATGGATCTGGCGATAAGTTCGTTGTCTTTGAGGCACAGGCCTGCCACCAAACCAGCTACGTTTGACCACTGACGAGTTGCTGTATGAAGCGTGAGATCTGCAGGCAGAACCGCGCGCGAGCTTCGCGTATCCAGTCTAAGATTAGGGCGCGCGACGATAACGCGCAGCTTTGCACTAGGGTTGATGCTCACCACATCCAGCGGCCGCATCGAACGCACGATGGTGACGCCTCCTAAAAGTGCGGGGGCAACGTTATCTGCGTGCGGCGTGCCGGCGCTTGCACGCTCCCCTTGCATTGCAAAGAAAATGAGTTCGTGCGGAGAAAGGCCAAGTCCCAGGAGGTTATTTACAGCAAAAACTGCGGCAGTAGCACTTGCAGCGCTGCTTCCCAGACCAGAGCCGGCTGGTATGCCTTTTTCAATATCCAGCACAATGCCGGCGTGTGTTTTGGTTGCGCGAAGCAAGGCCTGCACTGCAAGGCCGGCCGTGTTTTCTTTAACGCTTTGTGAAATATGTTCGCACGCGCCGGTGATGCTGCGAATCCTCACGCCATTTATATTGCTTTGCGTAGCTGTTACCACATCGTGCAGCATGGTGATGGCCATACCAAGGCAGTCGAACCCGGGTCCCATGTTTGCGATAGTGGCTGGTGCAGCAGCCGTAATGCTTTGAAGTTGGCTCATGCTTTCCTCACTTGAGCAGGTATTGTGCGGCTCTTAAGATATCAGCAAACACTCCGCCTGCGGTTACATCCGGGCCTGCACCCGGGCCCTGAACGATGAGCGGATTTGTGCGATAACGTTCTGTAGTGAAGATCACCATGTTATCGCCGGGCTTCATTCGGGCAAGCGGAAAAGACTTGGGCACTTTTGTGATGCCGACTGTTGCGCGCTTTTCTTGCAGGCGTCCGCAGTATTGAAGCGATTTTCCATCTGCATCTGCTTTTGCAATTACCTTGGCAAATATATCGTCGAGCCTGTCTATCTGTTTAAGAAATTTTTGCAAAGGGAGCTTTCGCATTGAAGCAGGAACGAGATTCTCAACTTTGATGCTTTTCATTTCCATAGCA
The DNA here is from genome assembly GCA_043822785.1 of Pseudomonadota bacterium. Taxonomy (GTDB): domain Bacteria; phylum UBA10199; class UBA10199; order 2-02-FULL-44-16; family JAAZCA01; genus JBDRBN01. The sequence goes on along the minus strand of JBDRBN010000009.1, from coordinate 4,378 downwards.
GAACCGATCTCGCGCGCTAGTATGAGGAGTTTGCGCGCAACATCTTGACCGCACAGGTCGTCGCGCGGGTCTGGCTCTGTAAATCCTTTTTCGCGCGCCAAGAGAACTGCTTTGCTGAAGGATAAGCCCTGGGCAATGGATGAGAAAATAAATGACATGGTACCTGAAAACACGCCCTGGATAGAAAGGATGGTATCGCCGCTATCGATGAGGTCGCGCAATGTCGAGATGATAGGCAGACCTGCACCAACCGTTGTCTCATAGAGATAACGCGCACGCGCCGGCCCCCTAGCCTGCATGATTTCGTAGTATTGCTTTATGGGCAGCGTGTTCGCACGCTTGTTAGGCGTGATGATGCACATTCCCGAGCGAAGGATATGTGGATATAACTTAGCCATCTCCTGTGCAGCAGTGGCATCGACGACAATGAGGTTCTCAAGCCCTGTGGACCAAAGACTATCAATTACCGTTTTTCCATCCATGTGGCTGTGGCTTTTCTTTAGCAGAGTTCTCCAGCATCTAAGATCAACAGTCGCCCTATCAAATATAAAGCGCTTGCTGTCTGCAATGCCTACGACGCGCAGATCAATGCCCATGTTCTTTCGCACCTTGTCGCGGTTGTCAGAGATTTGCTCGAGCAATTTGCCGCCGATGGTTCCCTTGCCCATGACAAAAAGGTTTATGCGATTGGTAGAGAGGTGAAACGCGCCGTGTATCAGATTGAGCGCGCGAACTTTGTTCTTTGCTTCTATTACAAATGAGATGTTGATCTCAGATGAGCCCTGCGCGATTGCTACTACGTTTACGCGGTTGCGGCCTAATGCCGAGAAGAGACGACCGGCCACGCCAGGCGTTCCGCGCATGCCTTCGCCCACGACCGCTATGATCATCATATCGTCAAAAAGCCCGATGCGCGCTACGTGCCCGCGCTTAAGCTCCAGCTCAAACTCAAAACGCAATTCATTTATCGCAGTTTCAACTTCAGATGCATTTACAGCGCAACATACGCTTTGCTCTGAGGATGCCTGGGAGATCATGATGACGTTTACGTTTTTGCGAGCCAGAGCAGAGAACATGCGGCCGGCGATGCCGCGCACGCCGATGATGCCGCTTCCTTCAAGCGTGATGAGCGAGATGTTCTCGATGGAGGTGATTCCCTTGATAACGCTCGGGTCGGTTCGGTTAGAGATGATTGTGCCGATTGCTTGGGGCTTTATTGTGCTTTTTATTAAAAGCGGTATGCGGGGTTTGATGAGCGGCGCGATTGCCTTTGGATAAACGACCTTTGCTCCAAAGTAGGCCAGCTCCATTACCTCGGCGTAGCTTAAGCGTGAAAGCGTAAATGCGTCGGGCACGATGCGAGGATCAGCCGAGAGCACGCCCTCTACATCCGTCCAGATCTCGACCCGCTTAGCCTTAAGCGAGGCACCGATGAATGTGGCAGTCAGATCAGATCCGCCGCGACCGATGGTAGTTGGAATTTTATCGATCGTCGCACCTACGAATCCTGTGATTACGGGAACACAACGTTTTATAAGCGGCCCAAGCTCGCGGCGTACGCGCGAAAAAGAAACCTTTGTGTCGATGTTAGCTTGGCCGAACGAGTTGTCGGTTACTATGAAGTTGCGGGCATCAACAGGTTCGGAGGCTATACCTTTGGATCTCAACGTTGCTGCAACAATTGCGGATGAAAGCAGTTCGCCGTGGCCCACGATAAAGTCTTTTGCCCTTGTTGAGCACTCGTGCAACAGCGCAATGCCTTCCAAGTGTTCTGCAAGTATTGAAAGATGCTGTTTGATGATCTTCTTGATTGCTGCACCATGGCGCTTGCCAACGGCTTTACCGGCAAGACTTAAGTGAAACTTGCCAATGGCATTGAGCACGCGTTCGTATTCATCGCGATGGCCTTCTGCAGCATGGTGGGTAGCTTCGAGCAGTCTGTCGGTTGTGTCTGCGCAGGCGGAAACGACAACGGCAAGCTTGTCTTCTTTGCGACATTTTCCCACAATGCGAGCGATGGAGGAAAACAAGGGCGCGGTTGCTAAAGAGGTACCTCCGAATTTAAGCACAATCATAATGGCGTATTTTTAGCACTGCGTACTGAACGAAACAAGAGGTAATCCATAGCAATTGACGAGGAGCGAGTTACAAGATACGAGTAAAATATTGATGTGGAGGCATGTATGCTGAAAATTGCATCAAACATAACTGAGCTTATCGGAAACACACCTCTAGTTCGTCTCAACCGGGTGACCCAAAGCTGCGAAGCCCAGGTCTTGGGAAAGCTTGAGTCGTTTAATCCCGGGGGTTCAGTAAAAGATCGAATCGGGCTTAGCATGATCGCTGCAGCAGAGAAGCAAGGCCTGATAGACGATAAAACAACGATCATCGAGCCCACCAGCGGCAACACGGGCATTGCGCTCGCCATGGTCGCTGCTACGCGCGGCTATCGCCTTATTCTCACCATGCCCGACACCATGAGCATGGAGCGCCAAAAATTACTCAAGGCGCTTGGCGCAAAGCTTGTGCTCACGCCAGGCAGCGAAGGAATGAAGGGCGCCATCAACAGGGCTGTGGAGCTTGCACAAGGGATGAAGAAGTCGTTCATACCAATGCAATTTCAGAATCCAGCTAATCCAGATGTGCACCGCAAGACAACTGCCGAGGAGATACTTAGGGATACCGAAGGCAAGATCGATATCTTTGTGGCAGGCGTGGGCACAGGGGGCACCATCACAGGCGTTAGTGAGGTGATAAAAAAACAAAAGCCGGAGCTCAAAGCCATTGCTGTTGAGCCGGCTGAATCGGCAGTGCTCTCCGGCAATGCGCCTGGCCCTCACAAGATCCAGGGCATAGGCGCCGGCTTTGTGCCTGATGTGCTAAACAAGGATATCATAGATGAGATCATCCAGGTAAAAAGCGACGATGCACTTGCCATGACAAGAAGGCTGGCTAAAGAAGAAGGCATTCTCGCAGGCATATCATCAGGCGCAAACGTGCACGCAGCTGTTTTAGTTGCAGAACGAGAGGAAAACAAAGGCAAGATGATTGTGACTATTATTCCTGATACTGGCGAAAGGTATTTGAGCACACCGGTTTTTCAAGAAGAGCAATAGAAGACTATTGTCATCGCAAGCCCTCTGCCTTGTCATTACGAGGGCGCAGCCCGAAGTAATCTCCTAAACTACGGAGATTGCTTCGCCCGCCAACGATCTTTGGCGGGCTCGCAATGACACATTGAAAGAAAATCATATGAAGAAACTCATTCTTGTACTTTGTATCATCGCATATGCTTATCCTTGCCTTGCATCTCACTCACCTACACAGCTTGCTCTAAAATCTCCTAAGACAGATCATCCACTCGTTGCCACTCACTCGGGCACAATGGTAGTTGATATTATGAACAAGACCGATCCTGTAAATGGACATGCGGTAAACGGCCGAAGCTTTGCCATATATAAGGGCAAGCGCTATGGGCTTAGCTGTGGGTGTTCTCGAAGCACATTTATGAATGATCCAGAAAAGTACATAAACAAACTGCGCAAGATGGGCGAGATTGAATGAGTGCTTTATACAAGGATACCAGTAACAACTGACTTCTTATTGGTACGACTACCAGAAAATGCCAGGCCCTAATTCGGAAGGATTGTTCCAATTTTGTCATTGCGAGGAGCCCTTCGACTTACTTTGTTCGCTCAGGGCAAGCTCCAGTGACGAAGCAATCTCCGTAATAATTTAACCTCTAAATCAGTTCTAAATAACCTTCATCAACATGCATAATGAATTTGTATTTTCTCAGAAAATTAAGACCAAGGAGGCCATCGGCAGGAACACGGGGCGGAAGAGTGTGAGAAGCAACTTCAATGTTATCCATTATTTTTCCAACAGCTTCTATCTGCTGTATTACATAAAATGGAGTATATTCAATGCTACTCGCAGTAGTGATGGCTTCTTTACGCTTCGGGCAGGTTAAATCATATCCTGTTTCTATCAAGATTTCTGGACATACCATAGTATAGGTCGCCCCAGTATCTAAAATCATTCGTGCATATCGCTCTTTTTGAGGGCCTTTGATACGAACTGGTATGATTATTGACTGAGTATTTCTGGGAAATTTTAATGTACTCATATTATTATAAAACAAGCCGCAAGATCATCTGGCCAGTCTTCTGAATAGACAATGTATGCGAGATCTGGAAATTTTTTTGAAGCCTCATAGATATCCTCTCGGCGAGGGCTATGAAATAAAAGGCGGCCGCGTAAAGGTACACTTGTCTCTTTATCGACCTCATCAATAGCGATTAGCAACCATTCATGATCAAATCTTGATCTAATTTTTTCAATATTTTCTATCTTCATACATAATAAATGTTACTAG
>JBDRBN010000008.1:0-11865 GCA_043822785.1 Pseudomonadota bacterium | reverse complement strand
GATCTGCTGAAGAAACGCATTCATGTCCAGCGGGTGATTCTTTTTGGTTCCTACGCAAGGGGCAACCCGCGGCCATGGAGCGACATTGATCTGGCGATCATCTCGCCGGACTTTCACGGCGGCACCGAGCAAGATCATCTTCTTCTGGCTGAAATTGCACGCCGCATTACTCCGCAAATTGAAGCCATACCTTATCTGCCGGATGATTTTTTAAACTGCGACTCGCGAAGCTTTGAGGCGGATATTCAACGCCATGGCAAGGTGATCTACGACGAAGCCGCGTGATTCGTTACCCCTCAGGCACATTTCATGCTAGGCAGTTCAAATAACGCAGTTGGCTGCGTATTCGGGGTTGGTGCCAAGCGAGCGCAGCTCGTGATTATTTCGTTTTGCTTTAGTTACATAAGTTCCAAGGTCATGGAGAGCGTTTTATTCAGTTGATTTAGGTTTTTCCAGCGTCACCCTTATCTCTGTTAATTTTCCTGCCAGTGGCTTGATCTCTTTTGTAACAGAATCATAGCCCTCGTGCCAGATTTCGATATTATACACCTTCTCAGGATCAAGGTCTTCTTTTGTAAGCGGCGTTTGGCCCACAGGCGTTCCGTCGATCATCACGAGCGAGCCTTGGGGATCAGAGTCGATGAGCACTGATCCGAAATTTTTGGCAAGCGTTATGTCAAAGGATTTTACTTGTCCGGCTTCTAGATTTAGTTTCTTTGACCAAAACTTATAGCCGGCCAAGTATAGGCCGATGGTATGTTCTTTCTTGATATCGAGGTCCTCAAGCGTCACCGGTGTGCGAAGATTTGTCTCCTTGTCGTCGATAAAGACCGTAGCGCCGGAAGGAGTCGTTATCAGTTCCAGATGAGCTTCAGGAGCAGCCGAGAGCTTAAGCTCCACAGACATGCTTATGAATTCGCCGCGCTTTGGAGTAAATATTCTTTCGTGAGCAAAATAGCCGTCTTTGGTTACCCTTATTATGTGCTCCTCTCCTGGTTTTATGTCTTTGATGATAACCGGTGATCCTTGTCCGGCAGGCTTTCCATCGAGAGAGACATCGGCGTCGGCAGGCTTTGTCACCACCATGGCTTCTGCAAATTGCGCCATCTGTTTTTCTGGATGGGAACGCTGCAAGAAGTAATAGACCAGGCCTGTCATTATGGATCCGATACAGAAAACTAAGAGCCCTGTTAACAGCGCCTTTTTGATCGTTTGGGGCGAACGACGCCTTGTGATTTTTAAGGGCTCCTTAATTTCAGATGGTTCTTCTGAAGGGGGTTTGGCAATTGTCGGAGTAGGGAGCCTTTCTTCCACCATGAACTCCTTCAAATCTATGGGTGCCATTGCAGCGCCAGTGACTTCGAACTGTTCGTCGCCGCAAATGGCCGAATTGGAGCGGTCTATTATGAGCGCCGGAGTCTTTGAATCGGCCACGAGGGGTCTTTGGCTTTCCATCTCCTTTCTAAAAAGCTCCTGCACGAACGCTGCTGCATCTGCTGACTTAAACTCCGGGTAATTCTTATGAAGAAATTTGATGAGGTCATCCCTGAACTCTGATGCAAACGGATATCGATGCCTGCGATCTTTTGACAAGGCCTTCATAGCTATCCTGTCTAACTCTTCAGGTACTTCCGGACGAATCGAGGAGGGTTGGTCAACCTGGGAGCGGCGCACATTGCGAATGGTCTCTCTGCTGTCACTTGCCTTGAACAAGCGTTTTCCTGTGAGAAACTCATGCATCATGATTCCTAAGGAATATATGTCGGAGCGGTGATCGACCGCATCTCCATATGCCTGCTCTGGCGACATATAGGCAAACTTACCCTTGAGCATGCCCGAATCCGTGGGCGCAGCCTTGAAAGCAGCTTTGGCAATGCCAAAGTCTATGATCTTTACGGTCCCAGAAAACGAGACCATGATATTTTGAGGCGAGATATCTCGATGAACTATGTGAAGCGCTCTTCCATCCTCATCTGTACGGCGATGCATGTAGTCTAAGCCCTGTGCAACTTCCGATATAAAGTAGGCGAGTATGGGGATGGGAATGAGGGTGCCTTGGGCAATGCAGCGCTTGTTGATTTGAGAGAGGGTCGCGCCATCCACGAACTCCATGACCATATAGTAGTCGTCGCCCACCTTTCCCAGATCATAAGTCTGCGCGATGTTGCCGTGAACCAGCTTAACTGCGAGCTTTGCTTCATCTATGATGGAGCCGATAAAGTCTTTATCTGCAACCAGGTGTGAAAGAATCTTCTTAATGCACACAGCCCTCTCGCTTATGCCGTGCACGTCATAAGCCAGCCCCTTGTATATCTCGGCCATACCGCCCTGGGCGATCTTCTCCATTATATAATATTGGCCGACAGAGCGTTTTTCTTGGTTTGGAGGTCCTTGCATTGCTATTTTCTCCTTGAAATTGTTAATCTACCGAAAATTTAACAGATACGCAACCTTCGCAAAATCCATTTACAATGGTGAGGCAGTCCTTTCGGCGGTCAGTGGTCATTTCGGTTCTAGCACCTCCGGCGGCTCCCCTTTCGCGGTCTCGCTGGCTGCGGACCCACGCCACTCAAACTGCGTGTCAGAAACTGAGACTTAGGCCTTCGCCCGATTGATTGCTCGGCCTAAGTCTCAGTTCTGACTTACGCAGTTCTGCTGGCGTCTCCACATCCAGCTCGCCGCGATGGGGGCCCCGCCGCCTCTCGGCGATGAACCGAAATGACCACTGACCGCCTATATAACAACAGAGTGACAAGATTTCTGTAAGTTAAGTCGATAAATTGACAATGTGTGGGGCGTGGCATAGTTAGGCAGTATGAAGAATAAAGTATTCGCAACATGTGAAGAAGCAGTGGCTGACATCACAGATGGCTCAACCATCATGGTGGGCGGTTTTTTGAGCAGGGGTACGCCTTCTGCGCTGCTAATTGCTTTGCATGACAGAAACCTCAAGGAGCTTACCATAATCCGAAACGACGTAGCAGGCAGCAGCAAGACTCCCACTGATGTGGATATGCTGATTGCACAAGGTCAGGTGAAAAAGGTGATCACCTGCTTTCCTGCATTTGGTTCACCGAACAAAGTGAGCGAATTGGAAAAAAAGGTGCAAGAAGGCGCAACTCTAGTTGAGCTATCCCCACAGGGCACGCTCGCAGAGAGGATACGGGCAGGAGGGTCAGGCATAGGAGCGTTTTATACTCCTGTGGGCGCAAAAACCCTGGCCGCAGATGGAAAGGAGATCAAGACTATTGATGGCAAGGACATGGTGTTGGAATATGCTCTGAAGGCGGACTTTGCGCTTATAAAAGCTTACAAGGCTGATAAGCTGGGAAACCTCGTTTATCGCAAGACCGCGCGCAATTTTAATCCCATCATGGCCATGGCAGCAAAGACCACGATCGTGGAGGCAGAAAGGGTTGTAGAGATAGGGGATATCGACCCTGATCACGTAATAACACCCGCTATATTTGTTGATCGGATAGTAGAGGTTCCAAAGCGAGGTGCAGTATGAAAAAGCCCAGGCTGACAAACGAGCAGATGGCAGCAAGGGTAGGGCTGGAGCTTGAGGATGGGTACTGGGTAAACTTGGGTATTGGCTTGCCCATGCTCGTATCCACGCATATCCCGCCAGGCCGCACTGTTTATTTTCAATCAGAGAACGGAATACTAGGCGCAGGTCCACACGCAAGACCAGATCAAAGGGATTGCGATCTTTCAAATGCAGGCGATGAGGATATCACCGAGATATTAGGTGCATCTTTTTTTGACAGCTCCATATCATTTGCCATGATAAGGGGCGGACACCTAGACGTGACTGTGCTGGGCGGTTTTCAGGTGTCTGAGGCTGGAGATTTGGCCAATTGGAAGCTTCCCCACAGAGCGGTAGGCAGCTTTGGTGGGGCCATGGATTTGGCTGTTGGTGCTAAAAAGGTGATAGTGCTTATGAAGCACACTACAACTGATGGCCAACCGCGCGTTGTTAAGGAATGTACGTATCCTCTTACTGGCAAGGCTTGCGTAAATATGATAGTTACAGATTTGGGCGTTATCGATGTAACTTCAAACGGACTTATGCTTCGCGAAGTAGCGCCTGGTTGGAGTGCAAAAGAGGTTTCAGAGCTCACAGAGGCTAGGCTTATAACAAATAATATGGGTCAAATAAGTTAAAGTAGAGCTTTAACTTGTTATCCTATTGGGGGATATAAATGGCAGAATCTTCAAGCAGCCAGGAAAAAACCGAGGAAGCGACTCCAAAGCGCTTGCGGGACGCGCGTAAAAAGGGCCAGGTAGCAAAATCGCGCGACCTCAATACGATCATTATACTCATCGCTGCATTCGCGCTGATCGTGGCCATGCGCGGATATATGGCAGATCAGATGCGCTCCATGATGCAGGCCAACTTTGATCTTATCTCCACTCATGAGATTACGCCCGAGGTCCTATTTCTGGCCGGTCAGCAAAATTTCATGACATTCGTTAAGATCGTAGGGCCTTATGTAGCAGTGATCGTTGGTATTGCCATCGCAGTTGGTTTTTTTCAGATCGGGCCGATCTTCTCTGGCGAACCTATGAAGCCGCAAGTGAAAAGGCTAAATGCGATAGAGAATCTGAAGAACATGTTTAAGGTTAAAACGCTGGTAGAACTTCTTAAAAACATAGCCAAGATGGCCTGTATTTTTCTTTTGGCCTATCTGGTGGTGAGCGATAGCCTCCGCGAGGTAGCGCTTTCGGTCACAGCAACACCTGATCAGGCCACAGCGCTTGCCGCAAAAATCATCACTTCATTTTTGCTCAAGGTCTTTGTCGTGTTCATAGTGATTGCGCTCATAGATCTTGCCGTGCAGCGCTGGACTTACAAAAAGCAGATGCGCATGTCTAAGGACGAGGTAAAGAGGGAATACAAACAGGACGAGGGCGACCCGCTTATCAAGAGTATGAGGAGGCATCTGCACCAAGAGCTGGCCATGGGCGATACCAGGCAGGCAGTTAAATCAGCAGATGCTGTGATAACAAATCCCACTGAGATTGCAGTTGCTATCAAGTACGACGATTCTGAGATGGTGGCTCCACAGGTTCTGGCAAAGGGCCAGCGCCTGTTTGCGCAGACCATACGGGAACTTGCCGAAGAACTAGGCGTGCCGATAGTGCAAAACCCGCCTTTGGCATGGACGCTCATTGAGCTGGATATTGGCGATGAGATTCCAGAAGAGCTCTATGCTGCTATTGCCGAGATTTTGGTATTCGTCTATCGGCTTAAGAAGGAGAATGAAGGCAGTGACCAGTAACCAGTGACAAGTGACCAGTGTGTCACGGATGGGAATGATGTTTTGCTGATCACTGGTCACTAGTTACTGATCACTGTTCTAGTATCTTTCCCTTCATCGGCACGAATGTCGTAGGTGAGAGCTTTGCAGTTTCTATGAGCTTTCCGTTCTTCTTTGTATACAAAACCAGCAGCTGAAACTTTTCAGCACCGCCAAGGGGCAACACCAATCTTCCGCTTTCTACTAGCTGCTTTGCCAGCGGTTCAGGAACTCGGGTAGGACTTGCAGCTAGAACGATGGCATCAAACGGCGCGTGCTCTGGCCATCCCAAAAAGCCGTCTCCTGTGAGCACCTCTACATTGTCAAAGTGCAATTTTTTTAAACGCTCGCGCGCTTCGTTTGCGATTTCAGGCACAATCTCTATTGTAAACACCTTGTCAGCCAAATGCGACATAAGCGCAGACAAATAACCAGAACCTGTTCCTACTTCCAGCACTTTGTCGTGCGGCTTTATGGCAAGGGCGTTAAGCATGACTGCGTTTTCAAAGGGTCGATCCAAGGATTCACCATGACCGATGGGTGCTTCGAGGTCGTCGTATGCCTTATCTTTATACGCTGGTATGACGAATTCTTCGCGGGGTACGGAGTTGAAGGCGTTTAGAATACTCTTATCTTCAATACCGCGCTGCTCAAGCTGCTCGCGCACCATCTCAGCCCTCTGCTGCTCAAATGTCTGTGATTTCCTGGAGCAGCCTCCAACAATGAGCAGCAGGGCAGCTGCCATTGAGAGAACCAAGGTAAATGAAGTTCGCTTCTTCATAGTTGTTTACTGATCACTGGTTACAGCTAACAGCTCGCTCACTTTGTTCGCTTACAGCAAACGGCTCGTTTGCTGCGCTCACTTACGGCATACACCTTTTGTTGTTACCTGCTAGTTGTAAGCCGTAAGCCGTTAGCTGAAAGCCGATCCCTAGAAATGATACGCAAAATTTCCCATCATGGAGAATGGGAATAGGGCAGTGCCGTTGTTTGCGCCGCTGGTAGAATCAATGAGCCCGATAGAGCGAAATACAAAAGCCAGGCCTAAAGAGATGTGTTCGGTTACATAAAAGTCGGTTCCAAGGCCAAGATTTGCACCAATACCAAGCGCCCAAGTGCCGTTGTTAGCCGAACCTTCTGATACAGCGTACACGCCCATACCGATTAGGCCGTAAGGATCCCATCTGGAGGGCTCAGAGAGAATATAGAACTTGAGGTCAAAGGTGGGGATGCCTAAAAACTCGATGCCGTTATCTCCGGCAGATATTCCTTCACCATCCTGTGTGGTGACTAATACGCCAAACTGTGTGGAAAACTGGGGTGACCAACGATAGTCGAAATAGAGGTAACCGCCGACGCCCAGGCCAAGCTCCGGGTTAGAATCTACAATGTATATGTTACCTACAGGTCCAATGCCTATGGAGTAGTTGCCGGCTGCAGAGGTTGCAAAGGCCTGGCTGCTTATCAACATAAATGCGATCGTTGCAATGAGAGCTGCTATTTTTTTCATCTTGTCCCCCTTTTTTCAGTGATCAGTAATCAGTTATCAGTAACCAGTAGTGCTTTTACTGATCACTGGTAACTGGTCACTAATATGCACAGTTCTTCCATTTATGGAAACTCTGCCTTCGGCGATGAGCTGAATTGCTTCAGGGTAGATGCGATGCTCCTGTTTTAGTATGCGCGCCTTTAAAGTTTCAACTGTGTCGTCTTCGTGCACATCGACAGCTACCTGACAGATTATTGGGCCATGATCTGTTTTTTCATCCACAAAATGAACTGTTGCTCCGCTCACCTTTACACCATAATCAAACGCCTGTTTCTGAGCGTCGAGTCCGGGGAATGAGGGAAGCAACGCTGGATGTATGTTGATTATCTGATTAGGAAAAGCATCCAAAATCGTCCTTCCAATTATTCTCATGAAACCCGCAAGACAGACCAACTCCACGCCGTGCTTTTTTAATGTGTCCGCTATCTCTTGCTCAAAGGCCTTTTTGCTTTCAAATGATTTTCGCTCGATCACTATAGCTGGTGTGTTGTGCTTGCGCGCACGCTCCAAAGCCTTTGCTTCTAGCACATCGCTTATCACTATCTTGACCTCTGCGTTAATCTTTTCGCGTGATGCAGCATCAATAATTGCCTGTAAGTTAGTGCCGCTTCCAGAGACCAAGATGCCCAGAGCGATTTTTTTGGATGCGATCATAGTCTTAAGCGCAAGCACATCACTTTATGATTACCGGATTTTCCCCGGAAGGTTTAATCCTTGTTGTTCCGATTTGCCATGCTTTCTCACCATGTGAGGAGATAGCCTGAATTACTTCTTCTGCTTTATCAGCAGAAACGATGAACACCATGCCTATGCCGCAGTTGAATACGCGAAAGAGCTCGTGATCATCTATTGAGCCATGCTGTTTAAAGAAACGAAACAAGTGCGGCACTGTCCAACTTTGCTTATCTATGACTGCTTGCACGCTGTTTGGCAGTATGCGGGGGATGTTGTCCCAAAATCCTCCGCCAGTTATGTGCGCGATGCCATTTATGTTGAAGCTGCGCGTGAGCGTGCTGATCATGGGGCTATAGAGCTTTGTTGGCGCGAGCAAAGCTTCGCCAAGCGGCATCTCAAAGCCTTCGTAGACTTTATCTAGCTTAAGATCTGCATCGTGCACGATGCGCCTTACGAGCGAGTATCCGTTGCTGTGAAAGCCAGAAGAAGCAATGCCGATTATGGCATTGCCAGCGCCAACGTCGCTTCCATCGATGATCTTTGCGCGGTCGATTATTCCCACTGCAAATCCTGCCAAGTCAAAGTCGCCCTTTGCATACATGTCAGGCATCTCTGCAGTCTCTCCGCCAATGAGCGCACAGCGGGACTGCTTACACGCTTCGGCTATTCCTTTTACTATGGCAGTATGGGCATCAGGATCTAATTTGGAAGTGGCGAAGTAATCTAGGAAGAACAGAGGATCAGCTCCACAACATGCAATATCATTTACGCACATGGCGACTAGGTCAATGCCGATTGTGTCCAGTTTTTCCAGCTCAATTGCTATCCTGAGTTTTGTGCCTACTCCATCTGTGCCTGCCACGAGTACAGGCTCGCGCATCTCACTAGTATTTAAAGCAAAGAATCCCCCGAATCCGCCGATCTCAGAGATGACTCCACGCCGAAAAGTAGCTTTGATGAGCGGCTTTATGTTTTTGACAAACTGCTCACCTGCGTCGATATTCACTCCAGCTTTTTTGTATGCTTCACTCATGGATAGCGGCACGTAACAACGCGAACAAAAAAATGCAAGGAGCCTTTTATCTTGACATGGTGGCAGGCCTTGCGGATAACTATCTATAAATATTAGGCATTTTACACATTTTCAAGATCTTTTATGCCCTTGAACAGAGTCAGCAAAATATCAAAGAAGAGGCAGGCGCCGCTTATATTAGTTTCAAACGATGATGGCGTGCGCTCCATGGGCATTAGAAAGCTCATGCGAAAACTCGCAGAGCTCGGCCGTGTGGTAGTTGTGGCGCCGGACCAACAGCGAAGCGCTGTCAGCCACTCCATAACGCTTCACCGGCCCCTTAGGGTGGAACGTATTTCGCACAACGTCTATTCTGTAGACGGCACGCCTACTGATTGCATCATGTTGGCCATAAACGAAATTTTAAAACAGGTGCCGGATCTTATAGTATCGGGCATAAATCATGGGGCCAACCTTGGCGATGATGTGCATTATTCAGGCACTGTTTCTGCAGCATTTGAGGGAGGTATACTTGGTATTCCTTCAATGGCAGTCTCGCTTGTTGGTAGTGGGCAGAAGAATTTTGTTAAAGCCGCAGAGGTTGCGGCCATAATCGCTCGTGATGTTCTTCGCAAAGGTTTGCCTCGCGGTATCATTCTAAATATCAATGTTCCTGATACATGTTCGCACAAAATCAAGGGCATGATGTTTACAAAACAGGGCAAAAGAAATTACGGAGGAATAATCGTTGAGAAGAAAGATCCTCGGGGCAGAAAATACTATTGGATAGGTGGCGATGAGTCAGGCTTTGAGGATATTCCTGGCTCAGACTGTAATGCTATAAAAGAAGGCTTTGTATCGATCACACCTCTTCGGGTGAATCTGACAGATAAGGCAACTCTCAAGAAGCTATCTGATTGGCACAAAAAGCTAAGTACAGCAAGCAAGGCCAGCAACGCAAGCAAGGTATGAATATTATATATAATGATGGATAACCGACATAATAACAGGCGCAACAATAGGCCAGATCCCTATACCGTAGCCAGAAGAAGAATGGTCACAGAGCAGCTCGTGCCTGGTGGCATAAAGGATTCGCGTGTGCTTGAGGTGATGGGCATGATACCCAGGCATGAATTTGTAAGCCCAGGCATGGAGGACCAGGCCTATCTGGATAGGCCTTTGCCTATAGGATTTGGACAGACTATCTCCCAGCCTCTTATGGTAGCCATCATGACAGAGGCCATGGCGCTTAAGGGGGATGAGCGCGTGCTGGAGATAGGAACTGGTTCTGGGTATCAGGCTGCAATCCTAGCTCTGCTTAGCAAAGAAGTGTATACTATCGAACGAATCAAGGATTTATCGATCAGGGCGCGAAAGATTCTTTACAAGCTCGGCTATAAGAATATCAAACATAGGATTGGAGATGGCACTTTGGGATGGCCTGAACAGGCGCCTTTTGATAGCATCACCGTAACAGCAGGCGCTCCTTACGTGCCAGAGGCTTTGCAACAGCAACTATCTGATGGAGGGCGCCTTGTAATTCCAGTGGGTGGCGAAGCTATACAACAGCTCGATGTGATAACGCGTAAGGGTAACGAGTTTCACACTCGCAGCGTAACAGCGTGTCGGTTTGTAAAGCTTGTTGGTAAAGAAGGGTGGAGATAATATAGGCGAGACAGGTAAAGAAACGTAAGTATGAGAAATAAAAAGTACAGATTGAATGTTCGTTTGAGCCTCGCAATAGCATTGTTTGCTATTGCGGCTACGACTCTCTTTGGTTGTGCAACTTCCTTTGACAAACGGGGTATGTATCACAAAGTGCGCAGCGGAGATTCCATTCAACGCGTAGCTCGCATATATAAAGTAGATCTGCAAAAGCTTGCTGAGTATAATAACATCTTAGACCCAAACGATATCCAACCCGGTATGCGCCTGTACATACCGCCGCACAAGAAGAGGGAGGCGTTCAAAAAGCTGTCCTTTGGCGACGATACGCGCGCGAGCGTAGAGCAAAGGCGTGGCAAGCGCCGCCCAGAGTATGCCAATAAAATTAGAACTTATCGCGGAAGATTTCTATGGCCTGTGAACGGTAAGGTCACATCTGCTTTTGGCATGAGAGATGGGCGTAGGCATGATGGTGTAGATATCTCGGCTAAGTCCGGCACGCCTATAAAGGCTGCTGCAGAGGGGCGCGTGGTATTCGCCGGTTCGATGAGGGGGTACGGAAACCTTATCTTGCTTCGCCACAAAGACAACATGTTTACAGCATACTCGCATAATAAAGTGAATAGTGTTCGCAAAGGCCAGACAGTTAAACAGGGACAGGTAATAGCTAAGGTAGGACGCACTGGAAGGGCAAGTGGACCGCACGTGCACTTTGAAATTCGACATGGACAAACCGCGCGCAATCCCTTATTTTTCCTGCCTGAGCGCGGATATGAGTATGCAAAAAAAAGCAAGCAACGTTGATTTCCTCCCCCTTTGTAAGGGGGAGGTTAGGAGGGGGTAGATCTTGAGTGAAGGAATTAAAAAAAGGGAGGAATCTTCTATGGAGATGTTGCTCAGAGAAAACATCCGGGACATTCCGGATTTTCCCGTGCCGGGTATAATATTTAAAGACATCACTCCGCTTTTGCAAAATCATGCAGCATTTTCTGCTACTATAAAGAGCCTGGTTGATCGTTATAATGATAAAAAGATCGATGTGGTTGTGGGCATAGAGGCCAGGGGATTTGTATTTGGCGCGCCGCTTGCAAATCAGTTGGGTGCATCGTTTGTGCCGCTCAGAAAAAAGGGTAAGTTGCCTTATAAGACCGTGGATGCGACTTATGACTTAGAGTACGGCACAGCAACGGTCGAGATGCACATTGATGCGATTACAAAAGGGCAGCGGGTACTGGTGATGGATGATCTTTTGGCTACTGGCGGAACCGCTGCTGCAGCATGCGAATTGGTAAAGCGTTTAGGAGGCGAAGTCGTCGAGTGTGCGTTTGTTGTCGAGCTTGCATTCCTAAACGGCCGCGACAAGATCAAAAATGCTCCAGTGTACTCGATGGTTACCTATGATTAAAAACAAATCCGAAATTCGAATATCGAATTTCGAAGGAATCCCTAATATTTAATCTCAAATATTCAAATAGAACCATTTTGATATTAGATATTCGAGATTTAATATTCTTTCAGATTTCGCACTGCTGTCGCGTTAGAACTGCTTGTTTTTCATGGATGTCATTGCGAGCAAAGCGAAGCAATCCCCTTATAACCTGTGTTTGCGGGAGATTGCTTCGTCGCTAAACGCTCCTCGCAATGACACCTAGACATGAGAA
>JBDRBN010000007.1:0-19528 GCA_043822785.1 Pseudomonadota bacterium | reverse complement strand
AAACAGAAGAGAATATGGACTGACATCACCCGAATATTTGGCCGGTAGTATTATGTAACAAAATTCTCATATTTTTTTGTCAAAGAACGTTTATATCAAGTCACCCTCCCCAATTGCGACACAGTCTCTGTAAGGGGAGGGTTAGGGAGGGGTAGATCTACCTCCCCTGTCCCCTCCTTACAAAGGAGGGGGAAATGAGAAACCAACAATGTCGCTCTTCGTAACAATCGATGGAAAAAAAGTTTCAGCTGAAACGGGTGAAATGATTCTCGCGGTCTGTGAAAGAAATGGAATAAAAATTCCTACGCTGTGCAATCAGCCAGGGCTCAAACCCTATAGCTCCTGCTTTATTTGTGTGGTTGAGATAGAGGGTGCGCCACGCCTTGTGCCATCATGCTCAACTGAAGTCATAGATGGCATGATCATCCATACGAACTCAGAAAGGGTGCGCGCATCGCGCAAGGTATGTCTTGAACTTCTGCTTTCAGATCACGTGGGCGATTGCCGGGGCCCGTGTCAGGTAGAATGCCCGGCAGGCATAGATATCCCTGGCTACATCTCGCTTCTGGCCCATTCAAATACTAAAGAAGCCATCTCGCTGATAAAAGAGACGCTTCCATTTCCAGCCAGCCTCGGTCGCATTTGCACCAGACCATGCGAACTGCAATGCACGCGCATGTGTGCAGATGATTCAGTATCCATCTGTTTTCTCAAGCGCTACATTGCTGACGAAGATCTCAATCAGCCCACGCCCTATATCCCAACTGTTGGCAAGCCCACAGGCAAAAAAGTGGCCATAGTGGGAGCAGGTCCTTCTGGCCTTTCAGCTGCATTCTATCTGCGTAAGCGTGGTCACAACGTTACGGTGTTTGATGCGCATGCAGAGCCAGGCGGCATGCTGAGATACGGCATTCCTGCATATAGATTGCCTCGCGACATCCTCGCCAAGGAAATCGAAATCATCGAAAAGATGGGCGTGCCCATAGAATGCAACAAACGCTTGGGCAGAAATTTTACCGTTGATTTGCTGCTTAAGGATTACGATGCGCTTTTTTTGGCCATAGGCGCGCAGAGCTCCTCTAGCATGCGCGTGGAGGGTGAAGGAGCAACACTCCCTGGCATAGATTTTCTAGAGCAAGTGGCAAAGGGCAACAAGGTTGATATTGGAGACGAAGTCATAGTAGTAGGCGGCGGAAATACGGCTGTAGATGCAGCCCGCACATCGCTCAGGCTTGGCGCTAAAAACGTTACAATACTCTACAGGCGCACGCGCGATGAAATGCCCGCAAGCGAGTTGGAAATCGAAGCTGCCCTGCATGAAGGCGTAAACATACGCTTTCTGGCAGCACCTGTGAATATGGCCAAGACCGATGGAGAAGTAGAGCTGGAATGCATAGAGATGAAGCTTGGCGAGCCAGATGCCTCAGGCCGCCGTCGTCCAGTTCCTATTGCAGGCTCTGAGTTTTTTATGAAGGCCTCGGCTGTAATCGCGGCCATCGGCCAGGGCGTGGATGCGGATTGCGTTGATGCAAACATGTGCGACATAAATCTTACCAAGTGGAATACGCTGGATGTGGATCCAAATACATTTGCCACAAGCCGCAAAGGCGTTTTTGCCGGCGGAGATTGCGCAACCGGTGCAGACGTGGCTGTCACAGCCATTGCTGCTGGCAGAAAAGCAGCATCCTCGATCGATCAATATCTAAAGGGAGAAAAGATTACAGGAGAACCCAAGCAATACCTGCACCTCATAGCTGCAAAGCCAGAGGATAATCCCCCCGAGATAAAGGAGATGGTAAGGGAGAAAAGATCAAAAAGAATAGAGATGCCTGAGCTCAGTGCTAAAAAGCGCATTCATAGTTTTGAGGAGGTAGAGCTGGGCTTTACTGCAGAACAAGCAAAGAAAGAAGCGGAGCGTTGTCTTTCGTGCGGATGCCGCTCATATGAATCGTGCAAACTTCGAATCCTATCTCTGGAATACGATGTACAGCCGGAACGCTTTAGCGGCGAGAAGCGCCACTTTCATGTGGATGAAACCCATCCGCAAATTCGTTATGAATCGCACAAGTGCATAATGTGCGCCTCATGCGTGCGCGTGTGCTCTGAGGTAAAACATCTGGATGCCTTGGGTTTTGTGGAGCGCGGCTTTGATGCCACCATGAAGCCCATGCTGGATATGCCGTGGAATCTTTCCACATGCGATTCGTGCCTAAAGTGCGTGCCCATGTGCCCGACCGGCGCGATATCGCTAAAGGTAACGCCGGCTGATGAAGTTCATGCTTTGCGAGCCGAAGGCGTGGATGCTTCAAAGCATATTCCGGAGGAGTCGTGATACGAGTTGTCATCGCGAGCAAATGAAATGCGCGAAGCGATCTCAGTACACTGAGGAGATTGCTTCGCTTCGCTCGCAATGACATTTCAAATTATGGAGAATATAATGACCAAAACCTTCGACCATCTATTGTTATTAGGTAGGCCGGCTGCTGGAAAATCTGAGTTCATCGATTTCATGAAAAATACCCCTGACGCTGAGCGCGCAAAAGACTTTCACATCGGCCGCTTTGAAGAGCTGGATGATTTTGTGTGGCTGTGGGAGAAATTTTGCGAGGACGATCTTTGGGAAGAAGCAGGTTATGAACGCCTGTTCTCAAACGTCCTTGATAACAATAACTACGGCATAAAACCTGAAATGGGAAAACTTTTTGATATGATGTTTGCGCGCTTTAACCACGAAGTAGCCACACACTACATATCCAGGCCGGATTTCTATAATGATGGAACCCTCATCATCGAGTTTGCTCGCGGCGGAAAGGACGGCTACAAAAACGCACTCAATCGACTCTCCAAAGCAATTCTTGAAAAAGGCGCCATACTCTACGTACAGGTGTCGTTTGAAGAATCCTGGCGCAGGAATATCGCGCGCTACGAAGAAAAGCTGGCCCACTCAATACTCGCGCACATGACGCCCAAAGAGGTGATGGAACATTTTTATAAGATAGACGACTGGACAGAATATACTTCAGCAAAGGCTGATGGAACGCTTGATGTAAACGGCGTTTCCGTACCATTCGTCACTATGAATAATGAACCTGAGCTTAAAGAACACGGCCCGCTGGCAAAAAGATATGGGCCGGCGCTTAAGAAGTTGATGAATCTTTGTCTGTCATTGCGAGGAAGCGAAGCTGACGACGCAATCTCCTGAAGCTCTGGAGATCGCCACGCCCAGCACCGTACGGTGCTGGGCTCGCGATGACATAAGGAAAAAATATGAATATCTTCGAAAACCTCTTCATCCTTGGCAGGCCAGCATCGGGAAAATCAGAGTTTTTGGACTTCATGTCCAAGCTCTCAGCTGCTAAGCGCGCAGAGCGCTTTCACATAGGCAAGATGAAGGTGGTGGACGATTTTGTGTGGCTCTGGGAAAAATTTGAGGAAGATAACCTTTGGGAAAAGGTAAGAGGAAAAAGGCTTCACTCCAAGCGCGCTGGCAACGGTTACATATTGGAATCTGCAGATCTCTTTGATTTTCTGATGGAGAAAGTTAACGCAGAGGTATGTGAAAAATATCTGTCAAACAACTCGTTTTATGCTGACCATACCCTGCTCATAGAGTTTGCAAGAGGTGGGGAGCGACCTTATTCAGAAGCGCTTAAGAGGCTTTGGCCAGAAATCTATAAGCGCTCAGCAATACTCTATGTAGAGGTATCCGGCGAAGAATCCATTCGCAGAAACGATGCCCGATATAGAGAAAAGCTTAAGCACACAGTGCTTGCGCACAAATGCCCTGATGAGGATATGCAGAGATTTTATAAACAAGATGACTGGCCTAAGCTTACCGGCAAAAAGGCTTCGGGCTATCTAAAGTTGCAAGGCGTAAGTGTGCCTTTTGTGACCATGCTAAACGAACCTGAGTCCACAGATCCAAGCGTGCTAGGGCCGCGCTATGGCGATGCGCTAGAAAGGCTGTGGGAGCTCTTAAATGATGCCATGCCACCTGAATCAGCTTAGAAGACCTCTACCCAGTTGGTCAAACCAATGCCACCCTCGCCTGGCTCGCCACCGCTAAAGCCGTCTATGCCGGGTGAGTAACTCTCGTCAGCAGTAAGTTCAATATCGGCATTACCCCCAACATCTACCTCGCCCACAGCGACCAGGCCGCCATTGATGATTATGCCCGCGTTTCCTGTTATATCAATTTCATTCACAGTGATTATGTAGCCGTTTATCACAATATTAGAGCCGCCGTTGATCTTGATCCTATTGCCGGCAATGATAGCAGGATATGGCGCTACAGCCGTGATGGTGATATTTGACTGGCCGTTTATAGTTACCGTTCCCAACGCTGCTATGGTTCCCGTAAGCGTTACATTATTATTAAACGTCACATTTCCCGTGATGTAATAGACCCCGGAGTATGTTCCGGATGCAAATGTTTTATTGCCGGTGATGACGTGGTCTGCGATTGACTGCCAAAAGCTCCAAATGGGCGTGGGTATCTCAGCATCCGGATTGTTTTCTTCGATATCGTCGTGAAAAGTTACGCCCTCGTCATCATCAACCCCACTGCCTGCGCTCACATCTCCGTAAACATTACCTGAGGACGATCCGCCAACGTCTATCTCCCCTTCAGTGTAGATGGCCTTTTGAAATGCCTTTGGCAAGCTGCCGGCACCGGCAGTAAAATCCTGCTGAACCGAGCGTGTGATGTCGTCCACGACTCCGTCGCATTTCACCGTGGCGGTGTCTACTGCCAGGTTTACGTAAGATATGGTGAACGAGCCCTGACCAAAGTTTATGGTGTAGCCGGTGTTGTCCGTCCAGTCCTTGTCCCCCTCCAACACCTTTGCCTCATATGCCAGCCCTGCCGTAGCCAGATCAAAAGCCTGCTCGCTCTTTATCTCGTCCATGACCGCACCGGCAGAACTCGAGACCAGCGCAACCGAGGCCATCCCCAACATGGCGAGGATCACGAGTATAAAGACAACCGCCAATATGGCAAAACCATTGTTTTGGCTATGCACCTTCATCACAAATTCCTTATCCTGTCCGCTGTCTCGAGCGCGATTGTCTGATTTCCTGAAGTCGTAACAAGCTTCACTTTAATAACCCTAATTTGACTCGCCACAGCAGCGACATTGCCATCCTTGTCCTGATACGTAAAAGTTATATTCTGGACATTGCGCGCAAGCACGTCTGTGTCCCGCATGAAGTCTGTACCAGACAGCTGAAAGTCAATGGTGTTGTTGTCGATGTCCACAAATTTAAAATGGTCAGCCGTAAATGTAAGTATCTGCCCTGGCGCCTTCACCCGCCTTATCTCTTTCACCATTCTGGTTATAGCTGCTGAGTTCTCGCTAAAACCCAAACGCCTGCGCTGCGTGAACATCCAGTTGTCCACAGGACCAAACAGACCCCAAATCATCAGCGCCCCAATAGCGCCCGCTGCAATTGTCATTATAAACTCCACCACTGAAAAACCGCGCTTCTTCATATGTTCGTCTTCAGGTTATTAAGCGTTATGTTTCCAGACCAGCCGGTCGCGCTCACCGTCACAACTATCCTCTTGTACGACGTGGGCCCCACCACTGCCGTATTCAGATCAGAAGAATCAACGTAGTCAACATTGATCTGATAGTTGTAGCTGTTAAAATCACCCCCAAAGTTAGTGTTGGGAACAGCTACTATTGATGCAAAGTCCTTTGCCATTGTCTCTGACATCTTCTCGCGTGCCAAAAAGATAGCAGTGTTTGCTAGGTCCAAGTCTATGTTGCTCTTGGTGGTGTTGGACAAAACAACACTCAAACCGCCGAAGGCAATGCCTACGATCGCGATGACCAATACCAGCTCTATAATCGAAAAACCCCTTTTATTTGCTATACACCTCATTGCAGCTCCGCCCTTCCTGTATTCTTGATTATTTTTATCGTCCTAGTCGACCCACCTAATGACAAAATAATTGTCGCGTCATTTAACAATGGAGAGCCCAACGCGTCATCATAGGGCACCCCCACTGGATTGAACTCCGCCTTATTGCCCGCTGCTATCGCCACACTGGTTATCCTGATCCCTCCGAAATCGGCAGCCACGTCAACATCCAACACTTGGGATAGATTTGCAGGATCAGGGACGTCTGTGTCGCTTGAGCCATCAGTGCTATAGACGTTGTAGCGGTTCACGGGATTTGCCTGAAATCTAATGCCATACCAACCATTTCTCGCCCTGGCCTGTTGCTGCGCGTATCTTATGTCTGCCAGCATCTTGGAAGTTGCCCCGTTTAGCCAAAACGACGTGAGCGCAGCGCTCACCGCAACGGTCGCAACTATCACGAAAATGCTTATAATCGCAACCGTCAACAAGATCTCAAGCAGCGTGAATCCACTTTGAGATCTAGAGCGGAAATTGCAAAACAAATTATGATTCATAATAGTTACACGTATACCTTTTACATCATATATATTGTAATATACAGCATCATCCTTCACAATATTATCAGGCAAATAGGGGTATGATGACCCCGCTTCCCAAATTCCCCTTATTTTTTGAATAGTATCGAAACGATTGTGACGCGCTATGGCCACGTTATGGCGATGCGCTCGAAAGGCTCTGGGTGCTTTGGCCTTATGTTGTTTGGGTTGCTGGCGTTGCTTGCGCTTGCCCTGAGCAACGTCGAAGGGTTTCTTGCGCTGTTTTTGCCCTCTTCTCAACAACCTGCCTGTAAGTGAGGAACGCTATTGCACCGATGATTATGGCAGCGCCCACGAGTTCGTGTGTGCCGGGATAGCGCTGGCCATAGAAGATGGCGAGCAAATATGTTGCGACAACGCCTGCGATTACGCTGGCCGCGCGGTTTGCCGGTACTGTGAACGTATTTTCGCGCTTATCTAAATAAATGAGGCTGCCAAAAAGACCGGTTCCATAGGAAAACACGCCAAGCAAAAAGATGTATATGAAAAACCCTTGAAACGGAATTTGTGAAAAACCTGACCAGATTTGTCCTGTGATAGTCCCTGTGCCGTTGCCCATTCCAAATAGACCGACGATTAAAAGGGCAAAAAACAGCAGGGGATTTGCCACCAGCTGTTCCTCGGCAAAGTAGCGCTTTCTCTCTGCTGCATCAGCGCTCTTTGCCCTAGAGCTCATTATATACAGTCTGAAAAAATAGCCGGTGAGATAGAGAAGAATATCTATCGTGGCAATCACAGTCAGGGCCGTTCCGGCCTTGCTAGAATAGCCCACCAGCAATGCACACAAAGCAAGCACCGCAGCTATCCATGATGGCCAATATATGTGCCGCCTTCTTTTCTTTACGATCAGATCGATGATGGGAGCCATCATGAGCACGCCGCCCCGCATGAGGAGCATTGCAAAGACTATGCTTATGCCGTCAAACGTATATGCAAGAGTTGTGGTTATTATCTGACCTGATGTGCATATGCCTGAAAGAAACGTAAACCACTGTGGCCGCGGGAAAGATATGCCAAATATCTTAGAGTGCGTGCAGTGCTTCCACCACCCCTTTAACGAGATGAACGTGTACATGGCAACAAAGCTGCCAAGCACTGCAATGGGTTGAATTTGAAAGCCTGTAAGCCCTTTGCCGTCAAGTCCCAGGCACAGGCCTTTGGTAATCATCTTTGTCATCATCGAATACGGCACGTATGATGCGAAGTAACCAAAACAAAGCGCTGCAATGCCAAAAGTTGCCAGTTTCTTAGCCAAGGATCCCTGTTCGTTCATCTTGCCCCCTTTATTAATTTCGAAATTCTCTCTGATCTAGTATTAACTCTTTACTCTAATCCGGGTACAATCCACGTCCTATAGAACGAAATACCTCCTGGCACAACTTCCTGTGTTGTCTTGTTAAGCTCCTTCAATGTCTTTCGCACGCTGTCGTATTCAGCATCGCGCGCAATTGCAAGGCCTGTGATGTTGTACAGATCCAAAAGCGCTTTGCGGCCTTCGGGAGTTCTTGCAAACTCCATAAGAGCGCCGATCAGCTTAACCCTTACATCATCGGGAAGATCATAGCGAGTGGCTACGGGGCCGTTTGGTATCTCATCGGTAAGCGCGAGTATCTTTATCTTTGATATCACGTCCGGATGCAGATCTGCTATCTCCATGCGGGCATCGCGCGCAAACCCTTCATCCGACGGCTTTGTATGATAGACTGCCGCTGCATCCACCTCTTTATCATATAGCATCTCCACAGCCTTTTTGTGTCCACCTGCAAATACCGTTTTTGCTGGCTTTACGTTGTGTTCATGAAGAAGCTTGAGGGGATATAGATAGCCACCGGTGGAATATGGATCAGCAAAGGCAATGGTCTTGCCGCCCAGGTCTGAAAGTTTGTCGATTTTGCTATCAGCGCGAACGATGATCTCACCCCTGTAGGATGAATACACATCGCCGTACAACGGAATGAGGTGTGCCTCTGCTTTGGCCCAGTCATGCGCCAAAAGATAACCCAGGGTGTTCATGAAGGCGATGTCTGCTTTTTTCTTCCCCAGCGCTTTTATAGTGGCGATAAAGTCAGGTGCTTCCACTGCCTTTATCACAAGCCCTGCCTTTTCCTTTATGAATTTTTCAAACAGGGGCGCATTATTATTAAAAGCTTCAGCGCCCTTAAGAGGCAAAAAGTAAAAAACGATTGGGTTCTTCTCTGAGCCCAAAGCTTCCCTTCGTAAGTCGCATGAAGTTGTTGTGAACAAAATACAGATAAGCGCTAAAAAGATGATAGTTTTCGTACGCATAACACCTCCTAAAACAGTGACCAGTAACCAGTGACCAGTAACCAGTGACCAGTAACCAGTGACCAGTGACCGGTGACCGGTGACCGGTGACCAGCACGTATCACGAGAGAACTAGTTTGCAAGCCTTAGTAGCGCCTTATCTTCTGCTTGACTAAAATGCTTTAACATCATCTAGTTAGCGCCTTCAACGGAGCATCCATGAAAAGGTTTCAAACATCTTTGCTGATTCTTATTGCACTCTGCCTGTGTTCAAACGCGCTGGCAAAATCATCGCCTTTTAGATTTGCTATCATCGGTGATAATCGGTCTGGAGATCGCGTCTATAAAAAGATCGTTGAAGGCACGATGAAAAGAAAGCCGGACCTTGTCTTTAACACAGGCGATATTATACCTAATCCAGGCAATGTGAAACAGTGGCAGAACTTTTGGAACCTCTCAAAGCCCATAACTGTTCCATATTATCTTACGCCAGGAAACCACGACATAGACGATAAAAAAAGCGCTCAGGTCTGGAAGGATCAGGTCAATTTTCCAGGCAATGAAACATACTACAGCATCGTCTATAATAATAACCTCTTTGTCGTGTTAAATTCCTGTGAGCCTGACCATGATCAAAAGATAGAGGGCAGGCAGCTCGCATGGCTTAAGCGCGTGCTTGCCAAAAAGGGATATGATCACAAGTTCGTATTTCTACATCACCCTCTCTTCTTATGGCAGGGCACTTCTTACTGGAAAAAATCTATGGATAAGTATCCAAAGCTAAGGGATGCCTTGCATAGGCTCTTTGTGCAAAGCGCCGTGGATATTGTGTTTGCAGGGCACGAACATACCTACAAGCGGCTGGATAAAGACGGTGTGCGCTATGTGGTAACTGGCGGGGCTGGCGCACCCCTGTATAGCGCTTTCAATCACTTCATGCTGATCGATGTTAATGGCAAACAAATTGCGGCTAAGATCGTTGATCGAGATGGTGTACTGAGGGATGAGTTTACGATGGGACCAATACAATAACGCGAGAAATGCGAGACATGCGAGAAACGCGAGACACGTTGCTGGCCTTTCTCGCGTGTCTCGCCGATCTCGCATTTTTTAGTATGTGCACCTGATCTCCCCTGTCCCCAACCTATACGGCAATCCTCCGCCATAGGGTTCATAGACCAGCTCATCCCCAATTGTTTTCTTGAGTATGAAGTATTTTGCCGTAAGCTTTGCAATCCCATCCTTAAGTTCAAAAGGAACGCTCGAATCCTTAACTACAATTTTTGTCTCAAGGCCCGCGGTCTTTTTCCACACATCGCCACCTACAGAAGAACATGGGACAAGGCTGTTTTCACCAGGCACCCAATGTTCGCATGGAGTCTTTTTGACTTCTTCAGTAATCCATAATGCTGCCTTGTACTCTGCAGGCGAAATGCATGCTGGACGCTCGCTAGCCATGAACATGGAAAGCACTTTTAGATCAGTGCCATCCAGGTCTGCATCCTTTCTGAATTTTGTCTCATCACGCTCGATCCTCTTTAAAAACGACCGCTCCTGATCACCCTTGTATGCCTGCACCACTGCCACGTGTGGATCCACACCCTCTTTTATGGCTTCGCCCAAAAAATTGTAGTCTATGGAGTAAGGCTCGCGCCTGCGCGCGGCCATAAAAGCTTTTATGAAGGGAATCCTCCCGCGCATGAGCATGAGGATGGCTGTTTCTTCGCCAAAATGATAAGTGGATTTGCGCGGATCAGTAACCTCCAGTTCAGACTTAAACCGCTTGAGTTTGCTCATGAGCGTCCAGTCGCTAGTTGCGCGTACGAGCATCATGCGGGCCATGGCATCGGCAAGGCCCTCATCCAACCATGGAACATAATGGTGCACGCCTTCGGGCGTAAAAGCCCTCTCCTGCATGGCGTGGTTGGCCTCGTGCATGGCAGTCATTTCAGGGTGTCCGGGCGAAACCTGATCTCGTTTAAAATATGTGCCCACAGGAACACTTAGCTCCTTTGACTCTGGCGTGCTCACGTTAAAAGCAAACCAATCACCATCCTTATAGAGTTCGTTGTATCCCTCAAAAAAGTATTCTACGATCTTTGGACGACATGGCTCAAATCCATCTATCCCATAGTAGCGCTTTGCCATATCAGGCGCAGCTTGCATCATGCGGTCGAATACGCCTTCTATATCATAATCAGGCTCCATGGTTGAAAGCCTAGACTTGAGAAGATCTATATCCAGGTGAAAGAGTTTGCTAGCAAGAGGATCATCAGGCCCCTTTGTTTGGGACATCTTATCGATAGTTGTGGCTGGGTTAAAATCGCCGCGCAGATCATCGGCAGAAAGCCCTGCAAGCACGAGCTCCATGAGCCGCCCTGCTGGATACACATGAAACCCACCGTCAGCTATGGCAGAGCGCATCGCCCCTCGTTCTGATAACTTCATAAATTCCTCCTGTATTATGGGGTTTATTTGCGAATTTCGCCTATTTGGCAAGCAAATCCCTGACACACTTCTAAACCAACGCTCTTGTGCTCCCTGCGCACGCAGCGTATGCTATTATTGATGTATATCTTTCATGCATATCATCTCACAGAAACGCTCAAGCTCAAAGAGATCGATCGTCTCTTTGAATCTGAAGCGCTGGCAAAATCTGCAACGAAACTCATCTATAAAGAAGACGACAATAGCTACTTCTTCATCTATCGCTTTGGCTCCATAATTTTCTTCAATGTTGATGCTGCACGCCGCAATGCTGTAATTGAGAGGATAAAGACAGTAATTGGCGAGAAGCTCGAGATACTCACCAGCGAAGATTTTGGGGTTGAAATATCGAGCGATGGCAAGATTTATGTCGGATTCGAGCTGGCATCCATAGACACACTTGCCCTGGACCGCATAGAGCTTCTCGCGTTTATCTTGGCCCAGTCCACAGCCCTTGAATATTTCGAATTCAAAGTTAATGAAATGTTGGGTAAGACCGGTGACATCGGTCAAACGTTAAAAATTCGCGGTCGACTCTTACGAAAAGCTTCTGATATCAAAAGATTTATTGGCCAATGCATCACCACCAAGCAGAACTTGGTGGCCTCCCTTTATCTGTTGGATAAGCCCGACGAAACCTGGGAAGACCAGGCCCTTGATAAATTGTACAGAGAAGCTGTTGATATGTTTGAGCTTAAAGACCGTTACAAGACTGTTGACTATAAGCTCAGGATGATACAAGAAAACCTTGAGCTTATCGCAGAGTTATTGCAATACAGACATGCAAACTATTTAGAGTGGGCTGTTATCATTTTGATTACAATAGAGGTTGTGCTGTTCGTGATTCAGCTTTTTGTTCTTGAAATATGAATTTCTGCAAGGAGGATTAAATAATGAAATTTAAGAGTCTTCAAAGGGGAATTTTTGAATCAATTATTTTACTCTTTGTATTCATCACGATATTCGCGTTCATGATACACGGCTATTTTCTGGAGCAAACAAGATACAGGGAAAAAGCCTTACATTATGAACTCGTGCTCCTCAGACAGGCCATAAGCACTTTTGACATCATCGAGAAACGAAAACCTATAAGTCTCGTAGAGCTGGCTCTCATGACTTTTCAGCTGCCAGGCGATAAAATCGGCAAACGTTATATAGATAGGATTATCATCAATGACAGGGGTGAGATAATAGATCCCTTTGGTAACCCATATATATACAACGAAGAGAACGGGTGGGTATCAAGCTCAAGTGAAGACTACAAGCAGTGGTAGGCTTTTGTCTAATCACTGGTTTTAGAGAAATCGCTTTCGAATATTTTTTTAAGTCGTATTATTCGTGACTGATCGCTGATAAGAACAGCCAACCCTCGATCTCTATCCAGAGAAAAAGTCGACAAATCCAGCGAACCTACAAGAACCACCTCATCCTTATACCCTGCATCAACGAGAATAGCGTTTGCCATAAGTTTTGGCTTCTTCATCACGTGCACCCTTGCTCCAAGCTGTTTAAGGCTTGTGACGCCTGGCCCGTTGGCGCCTTCGCTGTCACCCACAATTATTTTTACTGCAATACCGCGCTTTATGGCTCTTTCAAGTTCGCGCTCCACCTCTGTGTCTCCAACTCGCTCGGAGTATATAAAGAGCGAATGGCGCGCTCCTCGTATGAGATCAGAAATCCTCCTGCGGGCAAATGTAGGCGCCCATGCGAGTTTAGCGCTCACAGGCGTTTCTCGCTTACGCTTCCAATCTGCCTCAAATGCCTCAGCGACTTCCTTTACTTCTCTCGGGTCCACTAGTTTAATTACAAATCCCCGCGCTCCCTTTAGAGCCTCTTGAGTAAAATCAAAAGTCGAGACGTAAGCTGCTCTTGAATCCACGATCAAAGTTCTCTGAAAAGTGCTGCCAAACTCAGGATTGCCCCATTTCGTAAATGCACCAGCTGCTTCAAGGGCCTTTTGGGCTTTTACATTTTCGCCACCTATTCCTTGAGGATACTTCTCCAACATTGCGCGCACCTTAATGCCGCGTTTGGCAGCGGCAGAAATAGCCTTCAATATCCTCTCATCATCAAGCCGATGCATCACTATATCTATGCTCTTGCCCGACTCGGATATGATCCTCTCAAGCGGATTTGCACCGTCATCAGGCATCACTATCAATGCCGGTGCACTAGTCTCTGTTAAATTAGCTGCAAAGCCACTCCCCTGTGCAGAAATTAAGGTAAGAAACATTACGATTGTGCTGAAGAGAAATAATCTCACACAACCATCCTAGTTCCAAAAATTCCAAATTCCAAGCACCAAACTCCAAATAAATACCAAATTCCAATACTCAAATTCCAAACAAAACCTCCTTGATCCGAAAGCCGTTGTTTGGATCATTTGGTCATTGGAATTTGGGATTTGTTTGGTCATTGGAATTTGGGATTTGGAATTTGCCTGAAAGGCAAATATTATCTATTAACCTTGTGCTGCCCACAAATGCGGCAATGGCAAGCACCGTAGGCCTATCTACCTCGTCTATATCTTCAAGCGTCCCCGCGTCCACAAGACTGATGTAATCTATTCTTACAAGTTTCTCAGAAGCGATTATTTCTCCTACAGCGGCGCTTATTACCCGAGCACTGTTCTCGCCTTCTGCCACCATCTTCTCTACATGTTTTAATGATCTGGAAAGTGACAAGGCTGCAGCGCGCTCTTCAGGTGAGAGATACTTGTTTCGAGAACTCATAGCCAAACCATCGGCCTCGCGCACTATGGGGCAGCCTATGATTTTGATAGGCATGTTGAGGTCGCTAACCATCCTGCGTATGACCGCAAGCTGCTGAAAGTCCTTTTCGCCAAAGATAGACACGTCTGGTCGGATAATATTGAATAGCTTTGCCACAACTGTGGTTACGCCCATAAAGTGTGTTGGTCGCGAAGCGCCACACAGCGATTTTGTCATCTCCTGCACGTTCACATATGTTTGAAAGCCATCTGGATATATCTGATCATCTGTAGGAATAAATACGGCGTGGGCGCCGACATCTTTCGACTTTGCTATGTCCTGCTCCAGCGTGCGCGGATATTTGTTTAAGTCTTCGTTCGGCCCAAACTGAGCGGGATTGACGTAGATTGAAACTGCAAGCAGATCACCGTGCTTCTTTGCTTCGCGCATGAGAGACAGGTGCCCCTCATGCAGCGCACCCATTGTCGGAACAAATGCAATTGTACGCTTAGCTCTTTTCTGAGCCCTGGACCATTCTCGCATCTCGTCTACTGTGTAAAAGACCTTCATTTTCTATAATGCCCGTACTCTTCTGTAGGAAAAACTCCTGATTTTACCTCATCGATATAATTCTTTATGGCATTGGTTATCATTTTGTGACCATCTGCATACACTTTTACAAATGAAGGACTAAAGGCGGGATTGAGGCCAAGCATGTCATAAATCACAAGCACCTGGCCTGAGCAGTGCGGCCCACAGCCGATGCCTATGGTGGGAATGTTGCACGCTTCTGTTATCTCGCGCGCTGTCTCCATTGCTATACCCTCAAGCACAAGGCTAAACGCACCTGCCTGTTCAAAGGCTTTTGCTTCTTCGACAAGCTGTGCTGACTGTTCCTTAGTTTTTCCCTGTATCTTGTATCCCCCCATCTGATGAATGCGCTGGGGCTTAAGTCCTATATGGGCCATGACCGGAATGCCAGCAGCAGTCATAAGCCTTGCTGACTCAACCATTTCAAGGCCGCCTTCGATCTTAACAGCAGAGGCACATCCCTCTTTCATGGCTCGACCTGCCGCAAGCATGGCCTGGGTCTTGGATGCTTGGTAGCTCATAAACGGAAGGTCAGCTACCACAAGCGCCCTATTCGTGCCTCGCGAAACACACCGCGTATGGTAGATCACTTCATCCAGCGTTACCGGAATTGTGCTCGCGTGCCCCTGAACTACCATGCCCAGAGAGTCGCCCACCAAGATCATATCAACGCCAGCGTTATCCAAAACCGCTGCGAACGTAGAATCATAGGCAGTGAGCATGGTGAGTTTTTCGCCCTTGCGATGTTTTTCGCTGATTTGTGTGATGGTTATCTGTTTCATTGCCGGCTTTGCTAGGATCTGGCGATAAGGTGGACCGTGCCACCCCTATGAGTGAGGATGGCTTTCTTTATGTTTTGAAAGTCGTCTGGATTTTCCATGTAGTTTTGCTCTGATGTATCCACGACAAGCAGCGGCGTTTCATCGTAATTCATAAAATGGCGGTTATAGCTCTCTGTAAGGCTTTCCAAATACTGCTGGGTTATGGGACGCTCATATTCAAAGCCGCGCTTGCGAATCCTCTGAAGCAGCACCTTTGAATCAGCTTGCATATAAATTACAAGATCGGGCTTTGGCAGCCTCTCGCGCAGCAGATTGAAAACCGTATTATACAAGGCAAGCTCGTCATCAGAGAGGTTGACCTTGGCAAAGATCTGATCCTTGGCAAAGGTGTAGTCGCACACAACGGCTTGGGCAAACAGGTTTTGCTGTCTGAGATCCAGGTGTTGCTGATATCGATTCAGCAGAAAAAATAGCTGGGTTTTAAATGCGTTGCGGTTTCGATCTTTATAAAATTCTGGCAGAAAAGGGTTTTTCTCTGCAGGTTCCAGGCACAGATGCCCGTTCATATCCTCTGCTAACATTTTTGCCAGCGTGGTTTTGCCCGCTCCAATAGGGCCATCTACTGCTATATACTTTACCTCTGATGCTGAGTTCATACCGCCGCCTATAACAAAGAGGTATGGGTTTGTCTAGCAAAGCGAGACCGGCGAGAAAGGCGAGACCAGTAGGCTCGGCACACCTTTCTCGCTGGCCTGGCTGGTCTCGCCGGTCTCGCAAATAAACTTATTTATTCCTGCTATATGTGCCCATAAGCTGGGTTTGGGCCAAAATATGCCCCTTCATCGCAGCTTCTAGATCCTTTTTCGTGGATGTGGCAGGCAGGTCAAGCGTGGTATCGAGCGCATATAACTTGAAGAAATAACGATGAGTTCCAGAAGGTGGGCATGGTCCGCCATATCCAGGCTTTTTGAAATCGCTCATGCCCTGTTTTGTGCCATTTGAGAGCGTAGCGCCTTTGTCCATGCCTTCTTTGAAGGATGTTGAGCCAGTCGGGATGTTCCAGGCCACCCAATGCACCCACGCGCCCATAACAGGAGCATCTGGATCATCTGATATGAGCGCAAATGACTTGGTGCCAGCAGGAGCCCCGCTCCAAGAAAGCGGAGGCGATATGTTCTCTCCATCGCAGGTGTACTTTGAAGGAATGGATGCGCCTTCGTTAAAAGAGATGCTCTTGAGTTCAAATGCCATTGTCGTTCCTCCTGTCATAAGGACTGCGATCCCAGCCAAAATAGTTGTGAAGATGATTTTGTGGATATTGCTCATAAGACTATTCCTCCATGAGCGATGCTAGTTTAATAAACTCTGAAACAGTAAGCGTTTCTGCACGCCGTGTCCCGTTGATATTAGCGTGCCTGAGCAAGCAGTCAACATCAGATGCGCTGAGGTCAAAATTAACCGCCCCTATCAAAGAGTTTCGCAATGTCTTGCGCCTCTTTCCAAACGCTGCCCGCACAAGCGTCTTAAACAGTGCTTCATCTTTAGGCTTTTCTACATCGGCCTTTGTAAAATCGATGTCCACAACAGACGATGTCACCTCTGGCGCAGGAAAAAAATTTCGCGCTGATACATCAAAGAGTCTCTTTGCCTTTGCATACGCCTGGACCTGAACTGACAAAATGCCATAATCCTTGCAACAAGGCTTGGCTGTAATGCGCAGCGACACCTCTTTTTGTACCATTATCGTAGCCCGAGATATAAGCGAGCGTCGCGATAATATCCAAAACAGAATGGGTGTGGATATGTTGTACGGAAGGTTGCCTATGACCTTGATGTTGTGTTCATGCGATAATTTCGGAGACTTTTCTAGTATGTCATCGAGTTTAAGCTTAAGGATATCCCCTTGAATCCAGACTATATTCTTAATATCGCTATGCTCTTTGCGAGCTATTTCAATAAGCTTTCTATCACGCTCGATTGCGAAAACCGCTGCTGCTCGCTTAGCCAAAAGATGGGTCATGATCCCAAGCCCTGGACCAATTTCAATAATACAATCTTCTTTTGATGGTTCGATGGCGGCTACGATCTTGCGAATTGTAGGGGCCTCTGAAAGAAAGTGCTGCCCTAGGCTTTTTTTGGGAACTATGCCGTACTTCTTGAGTAATGTCTGTATAGATAGCATTGTTTCGTATCACTGGTTTTGACATTGCTGGCCTTGCTTGCGCCCGCCCTGAGCGAGCAAGCGCGAGTCGAAGGGTTGCTCGCGTTTCTCGCATTAAGTTATACCGATCTCCTGATTGGCAACTGCGTTGAGCGTAAAATCGCTGTGCCTGCCAGCCTCAAGATGCCTGCTTCCCACATACGCTATCATCGCCGCATTATCCGTACATAACCAGGTAGGTGGGATAAAACAGGCAAGCCCTGCCTCTTCTGCTCGCTGTTTAAGCAAAGATCGTAAACGGCGATTGACAGCTACGCCGCCAGCCAGCACCAGGGCTTTAGCATCATATCTTTGGGCAGCCTCTATGAGCCTGTCCACTAAGAAATCGACCGACGCTTCTTGAAAAGAAGCAGCAAGGTCAGCTGTAAACTGTTCGTTGATTTTGTTTTTCGTTTTGGCATCACGATGTTTGAGCAGGCATGCAGTTTTTATACCTGAGAAGCTAAAATCCAGCGTATCTTCTTTATCAAACTTAGGCCTTGTAAACCTAAATGCCTTTGGATCGCCTTTGATCGATACTTCATCTATGGCAGGCCCACCTGGATAGCCAAGCTCCAATAGCTTTGCTACCTTATCAAAAGCTTCACCCGCTGCATCATCGCGCGTGGCTCCTAGAAGTTTATAGTTATCAAATTCTTTCACCAGGTAAAGACTGGTATGGCCTCCAGAAACCACCAATCCCACATATGGCAAGGGGATCTTTTCATATTCAAGGAGTGCAGCATTGAGATGTCCTTCGAGATGATTTACTCCGATAAAAGGAAGCTTTCTTGCAAAAGCTATCGACTTTGCTGCAGATAGTCCCACCAGCAAAGAGCCTAGAAGGCCAGGTGCAAAGGTCACAGCGATGCCGTCGATATCATCGAGCGAAAGATCGGCTGCATCCAATGCGCCAGTAATGAGCGGCGTTATGTTCTCAAGATGTCTGCGCGAAGCAAGCTCTGGCACAACGCCTCCATATCTCTCATGGACGTCGTGCTGAGTTGCAACCAAGTTGGACATTACCTCATGGCCGCTGACTACAGAGCAGGCAGTTTCATCGCAGGAACTCTCTATTCCAAGGATTCGCATCGCAGTCGCTAGAACCCACTTTCACCTTTGTTCTGACCTGTTTTTCCGGTTTCGTCCCCATATTGTTCTTTCATCTTCTGCTCGAGCGTCTTTGTCGGATAGGTCTCAAGGCCTGTATCAGATTGCGAAGCGCCAAGTTGAGCCTTTTTGCCTTCGATCCTGGCAATTTTCTCCTTAGCCTGTGCTGCAGCAGAGCTCGTGGGGTGGCGACTTATCACCTGGTCATAGAAGACACGAGCCTCATCCAACATGCCGAGTTCATAGAAACAATTTGCCTGCTTAAGCACAGTTTCGGGTATCTTATCGCTGCGTGGATAGTTATCTATGAATTTTTGATATTCCTGAATGGCCCTTTGGTAATCGCGCATGGAATAAAAGCACTCTGCTATCCACAGCTTGGCGCTGGCAACGAAGCTGCTCTTCGGGTACTTTCTTATAAAGCTCTCAAAGGTCGACGCAGCCTCCAAGTAGCGAGAGGATGCAACCAGATCCAACCCTTTTTGGTAGAGGTCGCCTTCAGCGGCTGCAGCAGGCGCGACCTTTCCCAAAGCTTTGGAAAGCTGGGTTGAAAAAATGGTGAGCCTATCCTCGATGGACTGTATCCTATGATCAAGGTCGGTAAGGCGTTTTCCCAGTTCACTGTACTGGGTGCCCACCAGATGTCTGTTAGCCTCAATCTGGCCCTTGAGCTGGGCGAATTCGTCTTGCAGCGCGCCAAAGCGAGAAAGAGCTGAGGCAACCTGTTGGTTGTTTGAGGCTCGAGTCTTCTCCATGGTCGTAACTTTTTGTTCCAGCGCTTGAACGCGTTCATCATCGCCCTTGGCATGGGAGGCCGTGCCAATAGAGACCAAAAAGCAAAGAATTGAGATTGCTAACAGATAACGCATGATTTTCCTCCTCTGACTTACATTTAAGATTCGGATTTACACCCTCCAA
>JBDRBN010000006.1:0-37681 GCA_043822785.1 Pseudomonadota bacterium | reverse complement strand
GCGAAGCAATCCCCTTATAACCTGTGTTTGCGGGAGATTGCTTCGTCGCTAAACGCTCCTCGCAATGACACCTAGACATGAGAAAAATGAATTCTTATATTTCAACCAGTTAACACCTCTAACGCGACAGCAGTGGAAATTAGATATTGGATTACAGATATAATGCCAAATAAATCCGCAAAAGAACGTCATGCGCATATGGTGAGTGATCCGCGCCGTACCCCTGCCCTTTTGCGCACTGTAGCCAAGGCAGTAAAACCAAGTGATACGGTCATAGACATTGGAACAGGGCTGGGTATTCTTGCAATTGCTGCAGTCAAAGCCGGCGCAAAACACGTCTTTGCTATTGAGACAGACAAGGCCGCGCTGAATGTCGCAAAGAAAAATGCCAAAAAGGCAGGCGCTATAGAAAACATTTCATTTGTGAATAAGCTTTCTTTTGACGTAGAGCTGCCTAAGCGCGTTGACGTTATACTCTGCGAAACAGTTGGAAGCTGCGCATTTGATGAAAACATCCTCGCAACTCTGACAGATGCAAAAAAGCGCCTTCTCAAACGCAGTGGCAGAATTATTCCAACAAAACTCGAATTGTGGGGAGCGCCAATAGGACGCATGCCAAAGGTTGATGAAGTCACTTACACAGCTGCAGTGAAAAAACAGGACTTGCTCGCAAAACCTGTGATGCTAAAAGCCATCGATTTTTCTGTGCACATTCCAAAATCCATTCACATCAAAACAAAGTTTACGATAACAACGGCTGGCACTGCGCACGCAGTTGCACTCTGGCCAAAGGCTTTTTGGTGGGGAAAGGAAGTTTCAGACGCATCACCACTTGCGCCCATCACCCACTGGAAACAAGGAATACTCCCACTTGAGCCTAAGAGCGTCCTAAAGGGGCATAACATTGATTTGGAGTTAATAATAGGCCCTCACCCAGATGACCCTAAGACAAAGACCGATATGCTATGGAGGTGGGGTTAGAATTTCAGCATTCTCTTCACCGCATCAAGCGTAGGTTCGATTGGGTTTGGAATCTGCATGGCCTTCATTACAGCTGACACGTCCTTTAGGCCACTGCCCGTAATCAAGGCGACCACTGTATCATCTGATCCTATTATGCCATCTGCGACTAGCTTCTTAAGGCCTGCGATGGAAGCTGCTGCTGCAGGTTCTGCAAAAATTCCTGATGTATGTCCGAGCTCGGATATAGCATTTAAAATTTCGCCGTCATCAACCGCCAAAGCAACGCCATTTGTCGTGCGAAGGGCTTTTAGCAGCCAACGCCCCGCCCTTGGCACCCCAACCTGTATTGAATCTGCAATTGTCTTAGGGTTTTGTTCAGGCACGATCTCATCTGCACCTGATTCAAAGGCCTTTACTATGGGTTTGCAACCCGCAGCTTGCACGAGCGCAAGTCTTGGCACTCGTTCGATAAGACGCATGGCTGCAAGATCTGAAAAACCCTTCTCAATACCTGCGGCGATCACTCCATCTCCGGTAGGCACAATCACCCAATCTGGTGCGTGATACTCGAGCTGCTCCCATATCTCAAACGCTGCGGTCTTCTTGCCCTCAACAGTGAAGGGATTGTATGCGGTATTTCGGTTATACCATCCAAGCTCATCGCAAGCCTGAATCGATAGCTCATAAGCTCCATCATAATTTGTATCGAGCAAAATCAGTTGGCCGCCATACACAACTATCTGTACAAGTTTTGCCTTTGGAGCATACGCAGAGACAAAGATCACACTGCTAAGCTCTGCAGCTGCTGCATATCCTGCAAGCGCAGTTGCAGCATTGCCGGTTGAGGCTGTGGCTATAGTTGCATGCCCCAACTCCTTTGCCATGGCCACGACCAGGCTAGACGCCCTATCCTTAAACGATGCAGTGGGCATGACCGTATCGTCCTTAAGCCAAAGGCTATCGAGTCCAAACTCGTCTGCAAGCTTGTCAGCTGCTCGCAAGGGAGTGGCGGAGATTAAGAGCGGAGGCAAAGATGTCATGGATTCAAGGGGCAGAAGTGGCGCCCATCGCTCAAACCCCTCTGCTTTGTTTTGTGAGAGGCTTTCTTCAGTAAAAAACTTGGTTGCAGTCTCATAATCGTAGATGCAGCGCAAAAGCCCAGAGAGCGGTTCCATCTCCTTGCGCTTTGTACCGCATGTGGGGCAAAGGTATTTTGCATCAGTGGGTAGATGATGTTTGCCACAGTCTATACATTCGAGCAGATAAGCAGTCATTTTTTCTCCTCACGCACCACCATCTCTATACAATAAGCAGGACATATCACCGAGCATAGGGCGCAGCCCACGCACTTCTCATCATCGATTTGAGGCAGGCGCTCTGAATTTAGCTCTATAGCACGATGGGCACCATCGCGGCATGCGATAACACAAAGCCCGCAACGCACACAGCTATCCTCATCAATACTAGGTCTAAATCCTTTTGCACCATTTTGTTTGAACAGATCATCGTGCGACACGATTTTGTTAAGAGAAGCTCCCATGATTTCGCGTAACGATTTTATACCTCGCTTTTCCAAATAAGAGGAAAGACCTTCAATAAGATCAGTTACGATATCAAAGCCGTAATGCATGACGGCAGTGCAGAACTCCACAACCGTTGCTCCAAGAAGTAAATACTCCAACGTATCCTGCCAAGTTACAGCGCCGCCGCTGCCCGCGATGGGCATTTTTGCTTTCTTCGCTACTTCAGCTACACACTTGAGCGAGACCGGCTTTATTGCAGGACCTGATAGACCTGAATATGTTGATTTGTCATAGACATTTGGAAACGGCACCCATGAATTTGGATCAACTCCCATAAGCACTGGCAACGTGTTGCCAACGCACACAGCATCTGCACCTGCTCCTTTAACAGCTAGCGCCATTTCAGCTATGTCTTCTACCTGAGGAGTGAGTTTTATGATGATGGGCACCTTGCCAGCGGCTTTCTTTATCCAGCCTGCAACCTCTGCAGATGCTTTTGCGCTTTGTCCAAGCATTGCGCCTGGTTTCAGGCCCATACTTCCCTGTGGGCATGAAAAGCTGCACTCGATCATATCCGCGCCAGCATCAGCCGTGCGTTTGGCAAGGGCCTGCCATGAATCCTTATCTTGTCCACTGATGGACGCAATGATGCGCTTATCTTTGAATTCGGACTTAAGCGTCCTTATTCTTCTCTCCACCTCATCGATGTGATGTTCGCTTATTAGGTCGATGTTGCCCATACCAATCAAGCGCGCACCGTTGTAGTCGATACCGCTCATCATAGGATACGCGAGATGAACCTCGGTTTTTTCAACAGAAGTAGTTTTGAGTACAGCGCCGGACCAACCTGCCCGTAGCCCATCTCGAACCATATCAAGGTCGTCGGTTGGAGGTGCTGCCGCGAGGATAAAGGGATGCGCGAATTCTACGCCACAAAAATTTATTGAGAGGTTTGTTTTAGGTTTGGGATACATTTTGTAAAAACTCCAAATTCCAAGCACCAAACTCCAAACAAATTCCAATTAACAATCTTCAAATTCCAAACAAAAACTCTTTAATCTGAGTTTCGGTCATTTGGTCATTGGAATCTGGAATTTATTTGGAATTTGTAATTTGGTTTTTGGAATTTCATATTCCTTTCATAAGGCTTTTAAATACCTATCTATATTAACCGCAGCCTTCTTTCCCATTCCCACAGCCTGTGCTGCGGTCGTGCCGCCGTCAACGATATCGCCGCCGGCAAATACGCCCGGCGCAGACGTCATCATCGTATCCTTCTCAACTGCAATGAGTCCTGAAGGAGCGCTCCTTAGCCCAAATGTAGAGGACGGTTTTTGCCCTACAGCGATTATCACAGAATTGCATGCGATCTGAAATTGGGCGCCTTCAACATCATAGGACTGCGGCATTCCCACTATCTTATCATGCCAGCGCACCCTCACGCACCTGACGCCATCTACCTTGTCGGTGCCAGCTATTCCATGCACGACTGTACGAAAATAAAACTCGACGCCTTCATCCCAGGCTGCATCGATCTCTTCTTTATAAGCCGGCATCTCTTTTTGTGTGCGGCGATATAGCAGTAAGCATTCGCTTCCAGCCGCTCTTGCGATGCGCGCGCAGTCAAGCGCCGTGTCACCGCCGCCTACGACAACAGTTCTCTTGCCCAAATCAATAGCATCGCCGCGCTTTACAGCTTTGAGGAGATCCAAAGACAGATATACTCCAGAAAGATTTGCGCCGTGCACATCCATGTCCTTTGCTTTAGAAACCCCTGCAGCAATAAACACCGCCTCAAATCCATCATTCAAAAGAGTTTTTGGATCAGCGATTTCGCTTTCAAAATTAAATTCCACACCTAGCTTGCTAATGAACTGCTCTTCAAAATCCAAAATCTCCTCCGGCAGCCTGAACAAAGGTATGCATTGCCTTAACATGCCGCCTGCTTTGGAGTCGCGTTCGAAGAGCGTGACCGCATAGTTGCGCACAGCAAGCTCTGCCGCGCACCCAAGGCCTGCCGGCCCTGCACCCACGACGGCCACCCTTGGGCCATCGCGCTTTGAGCAAACAGGCTCGATCATCCCCAGCTTTCGCTCATAGTCGCACACAAAACGCTGAAGGCCTTTGATATCTATAGGTCGACTAAGCCCTTCTGCTCTACACTCCTTTGCACAGAGCGCACCCGTAGGACAGATATATGCGCACGAGGCTGACAAAACATTACATTGTTTGAGCTGTCTTACTGCGCCGTCTAGGTTATCAAAGCGGATCTTTCTTATGAAGGAGCGCGCATCCACGCCTGCTGGGCAATCACACGTGCACGATGCATCCTCGCACATAAGGCAACGTGTGGCTTCGAGCTTGGCTTGTATGGGAGTAAATGCCTTATCAAGTATCACTCGATTCCTCACTGATCAACACCGACTGCGTCGCACCTCTGACAGCTCGTTTTATCTCATACAGATAACGCATAAGGGATGAATCGATGAGGCACACCACGCTCACAACCGCGAACATGATTGACCATTTGCAACCATGCAACTCTATTGCAAAACCCAGGGCGATCGCACCGATGATGAGATCTGTCCAGACAAATGCCCTTACCCGCTTCTGTGTCAAAAATTCTTTGTTTACCCGAAAGAATAACATGTAGTCCCTCCTTGGCAATGTCATCGCGAGCCCGCGACAGCGGGCGTGGCGATCTCCATTTATCATTGGGAAGTCGGGGATTGCTTCGTCGTTGCACTCCTCGCAATGACATTCCTTCGGAATGTCATTTTACCCCTCCCATCGTTAACGCCATTATCGACTTTGCAGTATGCAGGCGGTTTTCAGCTTCATCATAGATGATCGACCAGTTTTCATTATCGATCACCTCGTCCGTTACTTCATTGCCTCGGTCGGCAGGAAGCGCATGCATGTATTTTACGTTTTTGTCTGCAAGCCCCATGCGTCGAGCATC
Organism: Pseudomonadota bacterium; assembly: GCA_043822785.1. Taxonomy (GTDB): domain Bacteria; phylum UBA10199; class UBA10199; order 2-02-FULL-44-16; family JAAZCA01; genus JBDRBN01. Next base: position 32,233 of record JBDRBN010000006.1, on the reverse strand, counting down.
GCAAATCCAGCCTTTGTACTTGCTCAGGTTTGCCTTCATCTGCGCAAAGTGCGCCTCGTCGTCAACCCAGTCTGAAAGGCCGGCAAATCCGCCCCAATTCTTTGGAATAACAACTTGGGCCCCGCGAAATCCCTCGTCCATATCGTCCACATATCTCAAGCTTCCGCCATGCTCCTCTTGCTCGTTGCGCACTGCTGCCTCTATAACATCCGGCATAAGAGGAAACTCTGGTGGTGATGCAACGGTGATATCCATGCCATAACGGGTAAAGAGCAGTATCTGCGACTGGGGCACTGACAAGGGCTTGGCATGGCTTTCGGCATATGCCCAGCTGATGGTAACCTTAAGGCCTCTGAGATTCTTTCCAAATTTTTCTTGAAGAGTCATGAGATCAGCCATCACCTGCATGGGATGATAAATATCGTCCTGAAGATTTAAGACGGGTACATTCGAATATTTTGCCAACTCATTAAGATATCTATTTCCTATTCCAAAAAAACAGTTGCGGCAGGCAATGGCATGGCCCATGCGCGATAAGACTTTTGCTGTGTCCTTGGCAGTTTCACCGTGCGTGAGCTGCATTTTGTCTGGCGTTAAGTCATGGGAGTTTCCGCCCAGCTGAGTAATTCCGCAGCCCATGGAGTTGCGCGTGCGGGTGGACTGCTCAAAGAAAAGCATGAAAACTGTTTGGTTTTTGAGCCAATCCGTAATTTCTCCCTTTCTCTTAAGCTCTTTGAGCACAAAAGAAAGATCCAGGGCTCGATCCAGCTCATACATACTCCAATCCTGCGTGGTGATAAAGTGCCTGCCGACCAGCTCATCCATGTGCGCCTCCGCCTCGTGAGTTCACAGCGAGAAGTCATTACTCTTAGCGCACGAACGAGAAAAGAACAAGGCACATAAAAAAGCCGCCCCTCTTTGGAAGGGTGGCCTTCACGTGAGATCAATCTACTCATCCGGCACCTCATTTATTTCGAGTGGCCGAGTTCAAGCACCATATCAACCAATTCTCTAACTTGAGACAAAAGTTCATCAAATTCATCCTGCGGTAAATCCCACATGACATCATAGTCGGCTAGCTCACGCATTTCAAATAGCTTGGTCAATAACTTGCTGTATTTAGCAGACAGCCTCTTAGTCCTAATAAAGTGCTTCCTGAACTCTATTAGCGCTTGTTTATGACTTCGCGTAACAACCTCGGCGAAGGCCAATTGTGCTTTCATAGCATAAAATGCAGCGTAATATGCACGTGAGACCATAGTTTGTGGAAGAAGAGCGTCTGAGAGCTCGTCAAGCTGTTTTATCTCACTAAGAGCACGCTCTCTATATGCATTATAAAGAGTTAAGCTGCTTTCCATAATTCACGACCTTCATCGCAGAGAGTTTGATAAAAGTCACTGCGACATTCGCGCAAGCGGTTATAATGATCCAACGGTACTACATGTGGCGAAAGAAGCTCTTCATAGTCGGTCAAAGCCATTGCCTCTTCGGCAATTGCGACAATTTCATCGTGAAGTGCTCGATCTTGTCTTTTCGTTATTATCAGGAGATCAATATCCGAATAGGGACCAGGCTCACCTCTTACAAATGAACCGAATAGAATGATGAGATAAAGTTCTTTCTTTAATGCATCGATTTTCTTTATAAAATACTTTAAAGACTCTGGTGATTTCATAATACGTATATTCTTTATAATACTGTTGAGAGTCAAGAAACTTAAATCATGCTCATAAAATATATAACTATTCAATTGTCCCATTACCAATGGCCTAATTTAGGCCATCAAGCTGGCTCTGTTCAAACATTTCCATTGCTTTGGTTTATTCAGATGCTCCGCTTGTATCGTCTTCCTCTGCAGGAGCAAGGGGCCCCTCCGTACAATCCGTTACATAGTTATTTGCCAGTCCGTTCATTGTGATGGCAATGTTACTTATGGATTCTTCAAGCTGACAGTAACCGGTGTCAAAGGTGTTTTCCACATCCCCTGTTGCCTTATACGTAATAACTACATGTGATGGATCGTCCGTAGGTACGCAATCCTCATCTCCCTCAGTAGGGGGTTCGTAATTCATAAGATCAGCAGCGTTAACATAAGTAATGATGTTCTGATAATCCTCTTCAGTAAGCTCTACTGAACCAGCGCACGAATCCACAACAGCACTTTCCGCATCTACAAAATCAATATTCACAGAGATCAACCTGCCAGTATTCACAACGATCTCTTTAATAAAATTAGTTGTAGTGCCTGGGCCATACCATATCATGATAAGCTCCTCCATACCTGTTTCATCAGAAGACACTGAAGGAGTACCTTTTTGGCCTGCGTCCCACTCCATGCCAATGCCATCGCCGTGGCAGGCGGCAAAGAGAAGAACCGCTATTAAGGCAAGAGCTATCTTATACATGATGTCCTCCTTTAATTTATGACAACTACTGCTTTTTCGGCATATTACAGAAATAGTTGCGCGATTTTCTTACTGCAACCCAAAAATATTATGCGAACGTCTTTCTGTTTATAACTCACTGTTTTTTAAGTATTTTATGGCACATTTGCTACAGATAGAAACGCTGCGCAATGTCGCATAAATTAATACGTTGAAAAACCCTCCAACGTCGTGCTAAGCAGCGCCATTCCATCACCAGAACAGGAGGCACAATGACATTAGCAAACATGCAGATAGCGCCAAGCCCATTACCGACTAGCCTTGCTGGCTTTGGCGAACAATTCACATACGCCCTGGCAAACGCCGGCATGATGGGTCCGCTTGTAACATCCGATACAACAAACTACGCAACAGAGGAGGAAAAAAACCGGAACGAGATCCAGTTACTTGCCAAGGAACCTGAGCAAAGGTTGCTCATATCCACCATATGGGCCGGCAAAAACAGGCCTCTTCCACCTGCCCATAGGTTTTTACCAAGGCTTTTTTTAATGCCGGGCGTTCCCGCATCATCTGCTGACATGGAATCTATTGAGAGGATGAGGGCATTGCCTCCTCTGAGAGAAGGAGAAAGCTTTTTTACCCAATTGAGCTTTTTCAGTGCGCTCGTCGAGCTGACAGAAACTTCAATGACTGATGGTTTTCTTGCTTCATCATCCCCCCCGCGCGAAATAGTGAATATCAATGATATCCTAGGGCTAGAAAAGAAATGGATGGCAACTCGGGATCATGATGACTCATTTTTTGCAATTATAGCTGCTGCAGCGCTGGCAACATCAAGAACGACCGCAAACCTCGAAACTGCTGCAGATAAGTTAAGGAATGTAAGCGCACGCTTTTCTGAACAAGGGTTAACACCGCTTGGCGCCATAGCGCTGGAAACGGCAAGGGATCTTTACATGAGTGCAGCACACGGTCGCACCTGGAAGTCCACACAAGCCTCTTATGACGCTGCGTCTTATTATCGAAATGCATTGATGGAATTCAAACTGGATCCTTTAGAATACGGGACCATGCTCAAGCGCGGCCTCACCATTGCTATGGACGAAGCCATGCACACATATGCGTTTGGTCCAAAGGACAACAGATTTATGGAATTAGCCCGCATACTTGCTTCGAGTTCCGTTGGAACACATGCCGAGACAAAACCTATGCGCGCAGTAGAGGATAAGGCGCGCATGCTCTGGCTAAAAACCCAAAAAGCCCATAGCGAAATAAGCGCACACTGGGTCTCTGCCGGAGACTTGATAGACGAAATCGCAAATCTACTACTCAAAGGCGGCAAATCGGATGAGACCGCAGCAGCAGTTCACACCTGGGCCAAGTCAGCACGTGAGTTTGCAAGCAAGTCGGCATCATAAATAAATAATACACTCGCATTTGAAAAGGAGTAGCTCAGATGTCATCTCCCTTACCAACAGTCAGCCCAGCACAGCTTGCCAGTGTGATTCACTCTGCACTGGGCGCACATGCAGGCATACTTATGCCCCAGTACGCGCACTTCACCAGCCAAAAGCTCACACAACCAAATCCATTGGTGAAGCTGCCACATTTTAAGGCACAGGTTGAGGACCCGCCAGCTGGATCAAACTTCACGCCGCCGGATGAATTGCCCACACATGTTTTTGAAGAGCCCGCCTGCGCGCGCAGTTTATTCACCCTTCATGCAGACTTGGAGCATGTAAGAGCTATTGCAGCCGAAGCCTTGGACGAGAACACGAAATACAGAAAATATGGAATCGCACTTAAGGGTGATGTGCAACTTGAAGACGCAATATGGATTGCGTGTTCGAATCAAAATGACATCACAAAAATCGTAGAGCACTTAGTAATTGCTGCTGAACATTATGAAGCTTTAGAGCATTATTCAGCTGCGGCAATAATGAGTGAGACCGCAGCATTGACTGCTGCCCAGCTAGGTGCTGAATCATGGCATGAGGAAGCAGGCAATAATCTCATGGCTGCTTGGAATTGGTTTGAATCTCTGCAATACGACCAGGACCCAGCCACATATGACTGGAGAGTTGTGCGGGGCATTCAAAATGCCCTGTTGACAGAAAAGAGGAGCCTCCTGGACTGGCATGAAAGCGCTGCCCGATGCATCCGCCAAATTTTGTTTTCAGCAACACATATACATGGACAAAGGGACGAAAAGTTAATGGCCGCAGGGGACCGTTCGTACTTGATATGGCGAATCACACAAGAAACTGGGCCAAAGCTTGATGCCCATGGCTGGATGGATGTGGCAAAAATGACGGACGCTGCTGTTATGATATTCGGAGAGCACATAAGCCACGAAATTTCCACACAGCTTATCAGCTTTGCCAGATCAGCACGAGACGCCGCAATAGTAGTAGATAAGTGATCAAACCTCACACTATTCAGGGCATGGTAGAAATTTGCTGCGGAAACCAGGCGTAGAATGCAGCGGCCTTCCAGAGGTGCTCTGTAGGAACCCACTCGTTTGGAGCATGTGCCTGCTCTTCATATCCCGGACCAAATCCCACACAAGGTATGCCGTGTACGCCGCATATGGTCACACCATTTGTAGAGAACGTCCACTTACCAATCTCAGGGGCCTTACCAAAGAGATCGCCAAAAGTTCTCTTGGCAGCTAAAATTGCTTCATGGTCTTCAGGAATGGTCCACGAAGGATAGTACTTTTCCATAGGATAGATTTTGCCTGTGTATGCGGCTTTTTGATAGATGGGCACTCTGACTTCAAAACTATCGATCTTCTCAAGTTCAGCCATCGCCTCAACCTGGGCGATGGCGAGATCCTTTGTCTCATTCGCTGCGAGCCTTCTGTCGATATAGATGCGAGCTGCATCCGGCACTGCGCACAGAGACGGGCCATGTGAGCTTAGCTTACTCACCACGATCGTGCCCTTACCTAGAAAATCATCGCCAAAGAGCCTGGCGTTTAGCCGCTCAATCTCAAGAGCTATGCGCGCGATCTTGTAGGCTGCATTGTCACCGCGCTCCGGTGCAGAACCGTGCGCTGAGCGGCCGGTTACCACGACCTCCATCTCCATGCGGCCGCGCTGGCCGCGATATATGTTTAAGCCGGTTGGTTCTGTAATCACACACAGTGCAGGTTTTATATTTTCTTCTGTGATCAGATGCTGCCAACATAAGCCATCGCAATCTTCCTCCATGACCGTGCCTGTAAATAAAAGCGTGTAATCGTTCTCAAGGCCAAGCTCTTTGATGATTTTTCCGGCATAAATCATTGAGGCCATGCCAGCCTTTTGGTCAGCTGCACCCCTGCCCCACACCTTGCCATCGCGCACATGGGCTTTGAACGGATCAAAGCTCCACAGATCACGATTTCCCACATCGACCACATCGATATGCGCATCAAAGGCGATGATCTTTTTGCCCTTGCCTATCCTGCCTATGATCGATCCCAGTCCGTCTGTGCGCACTTCATCAAAGCCGCAATCTGCCATCTCAGAACCAATGCGTTCCACAACGCGCGCTTCATCGCCTGAAAAAGAGGGAATGGAAATGATGTCAGAGAGGAATTTTGCAATAGCCCTCTCACAGCTCTGTGCTGTTTTAAGAATGTCGGCAGCCTTCTTCATTCATTACCCCTGACAATAAGTGTCGGACCCTGTTTTGTTCTTTAATTTCAATATGTTACGCGAATATAAGTGTCGGACACTTATTTGTTCTTTATTTTCAATATGTTATATAAATTTAAGGGTCCGACACCTTTGAAAAACAGTGGGCACTAATCGCGCCTAATAAACTGACCAAACCCTGGTTTGGCCAAAATCCCCCTGCCTTCTTCAAAGACTGTCACGCCCCGGCACATGGTGCGCACGACTTTTCCTGTAAACTCGACTCCTTCAAATGGAGTAAATTTACCCTTTGATTTAAAATCTGCACCGCGCACTGTCCATTTACGATCTGAATCTACGAACACAAGATCAGCATCGCTGCCAACTTCAAGCGCACCTTTTCTAGGATAGAGCCCAAAGCGTTTGGCAGCATTAGTTGATGTGATGTTGACAAGACGAGAGAGATCGATTCGCCCCTTTGCAAAGCCTTCGGATAAGGCATAGGGCAAAACAAGCTCTGTGCCAGAGATGCCAGAATAATCCGTCCAGACATTGCCGGTTTCCTTTTCGTCGGGCGCGCATGGCGCATGATCTGATGCCAAAAAATCTATATTGCCTTCACTTAAATGTTGCCACAGCCTTTTTGAATCGTCCTTGGTCTTAATGACCGGCGATGTCTTAAGTATTGCTCCCCGCTCTTCCATATCCTTGTGAGAAAATGCCAGATAATGAGCGCAAGTTTCCATAGTGATGTCTGCGCCATCTTTACGAACCTCAGTCACAAAATCCGCACCAGCAGCCGAACCAACATGCACGATATGCAAAGAGCACGCTGTTTCCTTCGCAATAGTTGCACCTTGTTTCATCCCATCGGATTCCGCAGGGTCACGCCTGGATTCATAATAAGCATGTATATCTTGCCTGCCCTGAGCCATAATCTTTTCAGTTCGCCTCTGAACTACATCTCGATCCTCAGCATGTAGGCCAACCAGCATCCCAAGCTCAGCTGCTCGTCCCATCACATCCACAAGTTCTAGCGGCATCAGATGCTGAAATGTGTGCATGCTTGAAAGGAGATAGCACTTCAACCCAACTGCTCCCTCTTCTTTCAAAACGCGCATATTGTTGTGCCAGCCACTCTCTCGCAAAGCATTTCCAGAAACACCTCCCCACAGCCCAAAATCGATCACCGACATCTGGCTTATGACCTTGAGCTTTGTGCTAAAGCTCTCTTGATCTGTAACTGGTGGGATAGAGGTGTCAGGCATGTCGATCACGCATGTGACGCCTCCAGCTGCCGCGCTCATTGAACCATGCGTGAAGTCCTCGTGAAATGTATAGCCTGGTGTATTGAAATGTACATGCGGGTCAATTGCACCAGGAAGAACTAAAAGACCAGAAGCATCGATTACCTCATCATTAGGTGGTATTGGATCTGTTGCAGGAACGATTTTATGGATGGTCTCACCCTGGATGAGGATGTGTACCAAGCGAGTCTCATTACCCTTACCAATAGAAATTTTAGCGTTAGATGCTACTAACATGGTAATCCTCTAAATAAATAATTGCGAGATCATTAGTGTCATTGCGAGCGATAGCGAAGCAATCTCCTAAAATCCGACAATGCTAAGAGGATTGCTTCGTCGTCCCGCAAAGCCGGACTCCTCGCAATGACACTCCTGTCTCGCTGGTCTCGCATATTAAAATCCTCTCTTTTCACGAATAAGCCTGTCGATCTCCTCTACCTTTGATTGTTCCTTCTCCCAGTATTCATGAGAACTCTGCGCCTTTAGCTCCTTTACATCCTTACCCTGCTGCTCAACCCATGTATAGTACTTGAGATTTGCCCAACAATCGCGCGCATGGCGAGTGCCCTCTCGTATGTAGTCAAGCCCCTGACGATGAAAGATGCAAAGAAGCCTGCACTCTGCCTCTGGCAAATCCATGCGACCCAATGCTTCATCCATCTTGCTAAGAATGCTGTAATAGCGATCCACTCCATCAGTAGCTATGGTGAAGATGATATCCCCTCGCCCCATCTTGTAAAACTTTGCGGTCTTGATAGCGCCCAGGATGTTGCATATGCTTGATATGCCAAACAGACCTTGCATGCACTCCAAAACACCCGAGTCTGCGCCATAGGACTCAACAGCGCTTAACCCCTCTTTCTCATACAAGAGCTGCATTCCCTTTTTGCAGTCCCACTCATCAATGCACATCACCGCATCCATGTTGTCGGTGTGGTGTATCCATGTAACGTGTTTATCGCCAATGCCCTGGATATCGTGGCCTCCATAGCCATTGGAATAAAGAGTTGGGCACTGCACTGGCTCTAACCCCACCACGCGACATGAGGGGTGCGCCTGCTTGACTCTATCTCCAGAAGCTATGGTGCCGGCTGATCCCATGGCAGATACGACAGCAGAGAAGCGTTCGCCCTTGCCTTGTTTTTTGAGATCTTCGAACAAATCCAAAAGCGTGTTGCCAGTGACATAATAATGAAACCTGTAATTGCCAAATTCTGAAAATTGGTTAATGACCACCGTATCCATCTCAGCTGCAAGCTCTCGGGCTTTGTCATAGATCTCTTTAACGTTTGACTCACAGCCCGGAGTTTTTATGTAACGCGCGCCAAAGCGGTTTATCTGATCAAACCGTTCCTGGCTCATCTCTTCTGGAAGGATCACGATAGAACCATAGCCCATCCTCTCGCCCACATATGCGCCACCTATGCCGTAATTGCCAGTGGATGGCCAAACCAGCCTATCCCTACCAGGCTTTATACGTTCAAAAGCTTGTCTCTCCACCGTGCATGAATACGTGGCTCCAACCTTGTGGCTGCCTGTAGGAAAGTGGCAGCCTATGATCACGCATATCTCAGCATCGACATTGGTAAGCTCCTTAGGCAGAAGCACATAGCGAATATTATTTTTTTCATCCCTCCAGTTGATGTTGAAAAGATTTAGAGGCGAAAGAGGATATTTGTTCTGGGCAGAAAGCGCTTCAGATCGCAACTTCGCAGGCATCCTGTCAGGATAGAGCATCTCCTCAAAAGTAGGACCCCAAAGGTAATTCTGTGTCATTTATATCCTCCTCCATAAGGCCTTTGCGAGTTTATGCGCCCTCTGCGCAAGGTCTAACTCATCAACACCCTTAATCATAAAATCACGCATGCGTATTCGACCGCCGACTATTGTTGTCCTCACAGGCGCATCCAAAATTCTAAAGAGCAGATGTCCTAGAGCATTCTCTTTAGACAGCGGAGTATCTGGAACAGCGTCCATAACTATGACATCAGCAGCCGCTCCCTTTCGCAGAACTCCTACATCGCACCCAAAATAACTAGACGCAATCCATGGAGCCACACTCCATACCATGTAGCGCATCTCATCCCATCCTGCCTGCGCATCGGATGATGCGATCTTATGCACGACCGACGCGAGCTTGATATCGCCTGCAACAGATGCGCTCATGCCATCGGTTCCAACGCAGCAAGCCACGCCCTTGTGCACCATCTTTAATATGGGCGCTATGCCTACAGCGTTGTTTAGATTTGAAAGCGGGTTGTGCGCCACGCAAAGGTCGCGCTTGGAAAGCAGGTTTATGTCGCGATCATCTGTGTGCACGCAGTGTGCAGCGATCGAACAGTTGTTTAGGATGCCGGCCTTGGCAAACCGCGCCACAGGAGAAAGTCCAAATTCCTTGCGCGATGCTTTTACATCCTGCATGCCTTCAGCAACATGAACATGCGCTCCCACCCCATATAAATTCATAAGCTCACGGGCAATGCTTAAGCTGGAATCTGAAAGCGTCATCGAAGCATGCAGGCCTACCATACCACGCTGCATAAATTTTGTATTTGTATGTGCCTCTGTGCGCACAACCTCAAGCCAGGATGCAGATTCATCCAAAGCCATATCGCGCGCCCGCCTTCCATTGCGATCTGATATCTCAAAGCACAGGCAAGCACGAAGCCCCGTTTCGCTAATGGCCTTGGATATGGCACCAAGCGAACCCATGATGGCACCGTAGCTTGCATGATGATCAAAGATTGTGGTCACGCCAGCGCGTATGGACGCGGTGCTGCCTAAGAGCGCGCTCACATATATTTCCTCTAGGGTAAGCGCCCTATCTAGCTTCCACCAAAGCCCTTCGAGCACCTGTCCAAACGAACGCATCCTGCTCACCTGCATACCGCAAGCTAACGCGCTGTATAGATGCATGTGAGGATTTATAAAACCAGGCAATACATAACGCCCACCAGCGTCTATTGAGATCGTATCTGATGCACGAGGAGTTTTTATAGATGTGCCCAAAGTGGCTATCTTCCCATCGCGCATATAGATGGAGCCATTTGGATAAACAGAACCTGCTCCGGTAATAATGCAGGCGTTTTTAATTATAATCGGTTTCATGATTTTACGTTTCTCGCGTGTCTCGCTTGTCTCGCCTTTCTCGCTTATTTCTTTAGTTGATACTCCCTCACTGCCTTAAGATGTTCTGAGAGTTTACTAGAAAATTCGTGCGAACCATTTCCCTTTGAGACAAAATAAAAATAGTCTGTCTTTGCTGGATTTAGCACAGCTTCTAAAGAAGCCTTGCCAGGATTTGCAATGGGTCCTGGCGGAAGACCTGGATGAACATAGGTGTTATACTCGTGAGGATTGCTGATGTCCTGCTTGCGGATGTTGCCGTCAAAATCCTTAAGGCCGTATATAATGGTCGGATCGCTCTGAAGGGGCATGCCTGCTCTCAAGCGGTTTAAGAAAACAGACGCCACCAAAGGCCGCTCAATTGCAATACCTGTCTCCTTTTCAACGATCGACGCAAGCGTCAGTGCATCAGCCTGTGATATTTTTTCATTGTACACAGGTTTTGATTGCAGCTCATCCCACACTTGGTTGAATTGAGCCACCAGGCGCATTATAAGCTTTTCAGCATTCAAAGGCTTTTCTACAAGATATGTTTCAGGAAACAGATACCCTTCAAGAGACCCGATGCCTGTAAATCCCAGAGAAGATATGAACTCTGGATCATGAGCCAGGTTGACAAAATTCTCAGGCACTGCAGTGCTTTCAAGAAATGGCTGGTCCACTAGCGCTGCAGCTATCTCATTTATATTCCAACCCTCGACGATGGTGAATGCATATTGCTTAACATCTCCGCTGGCGATCTTATCAAGCACCTTGTTTAAGGTAATGCCGGCCGTGAACTCGTATGTGCCAGCGCGAAGAGTGCGGCTTATGCCCCTGGTGCGCGCTATGATCTCAAATAGCTTTGGTGTGCCAATGACCTTTTGGCGTGAAAGCTCAAGTGATATGCTGCGAAGCGAAGAGCCGGGCCTTATGATAACCTCTTTGGCTGCAGGCGATTTCCACCTGGTAGCGCCATAGTACACGACAGCTGTAGATATGCCCACGGCCACCAAAACCAAAAGCACTGCGACGACAAATATCTTCTTGCATATCTTCATCCCAGGGCTCCCTCCTCACCCTCAGGATCAGGTATCATTGAAAGATAGTCTTCCAATATTACCACCGCAGCCATTTTATCTATAACTTTCTTACGCTTAGCTCGGCTTACGTCTGCGGCAATAAGGCGCCCTTCTGCCTCTTTTGTGGAATAGCGCTCATCCCACATCTTAAATGGTATGTCGATACCTTGCTTACGCATGTAAGCTTTGAGCTTTTCTGAGAAGGCATTAACCTTGGCAGCCTGGGGTCCTACTTGCCCTTCTTCGTCGAGTGGCAAACCCACGAGAATCAGCTGGGCATCTAGTTCCTGACACTTCTTGGAAATGGCTTCAAAATCGCGCTGATCCCCGCGCCTGGCAAGAACGCCCATTCCCTGAGCAATTAAACCCAAAGGGTCGCTAGCTGCCATTCCAATGCGCTTAGTGCCTATGTCCAGACAGAGAATACGCATAAAATATATAGATGGAAGATACCGGATGCCAGATACTGCAACAACTTATTGATTTTGGCAAAGAATATTGGCATCCATTGGCGCATGGAACGAGTCCACATAGTGATACACGGCATGGTGCAGGGCGTATTTTTTCGGGCCCACACACGAGAGGTTGCTATGCGGCTTGGACTTTCAGGATGTGCCGTAAACAGGCCAGACGGAACAGTGGAGGCCATAGCCGAAGGTAACCGCAAAAGGCTTGAGGAATTCGTGGAGTGGTGTAGGAGAGGGCCTGACATGGCCAGGGTTGAGCGCGTTGATATAGCCTGGGAGGAGGCCAGCGGCAAATATCAGGGCTTTCACATCGCCTAGTGCTTCGACAGAGCTCAGTACAAGTGCTTCGACAATGCAGAGCACTAGGGTTTGACATAGATATGTCCAGAGGTGTATAGAATTTAAACTTTTCTGGTCACTAGTTACTGGTCACTAATCACTGATTATTAGGAGGGGAGATCATCATGAAGATATGGAAAGCAGGTGCCCTTGCAGTTGCAGCATCGATTGTAGCAATAATTTACATAGCCGGATGCGGCGGCGGCGCAAAATCAGGCAAAGTCTTAGTTGAGATAAACGGCGACAAGATCACTGAAGGCGATCTTGAGTTCCTAGGCGAGATCAACCCAAGGATCCAACGCCAGCTCGAAATGCCTGATGGCAAGAAACGTATAATCGACAATCTGATCGAGCAAAGCTTGCTCTATCAAAAAGCCACAAAAGAAGGCCTAAATCGCGACCCAAAGGTTAAGGCTAAAGTCGATCTCTATCGCCGCGTGATCATAGCGCAGTCGTTGGTTGAAAAAGAGATGGAGGACGCTGCAAAGAAGTATTATGACGAAAATCCAGACGAATTTAAGCAGCTCGGCCTTTCGATGATAGAAGTCAGTTTCAGCACTCCGGAGGATATGAAGAAGGCCAAAGGAAATAAGGCTGAATCGATGCGGACCGAGCAGCAGGCTTTAGCGCTGGCCAACGAGCTTAAAGCAAAGATCGATAAAGGTGCAGACTTTGCAGAAGTTGCAAAGGAAGGCTCTGATTCCGCTTCCACAAAGGCGCGCGGTGGAAACCTGGGACTGGTTTCAAGAAAAGACAGAAGGCTTTTGGCTCTTGGCTATGAGCCAATTCTAGAAAAAGCATTTGAGATGAAGGTCGGCGAAGTTGCAGGTCCTATCAAAACGCCAAACGGCTACGAAATAATCACGGTAACACGCGGCATTGAAGTTGAGCCCTATGATCAGGCAGAGGCTTCGATCCTGTTCAAGGTCAAGGGAGATGCGCGCACAAACTTGCTGGATAGTCTTAAAAAAGATGCAAAAATAGCTTATGCTGAAGAACCCCAAGAAAAGAAAGAACTGGAAGGCAAGCCTGCACCAGCTATAATAGAAAAGCCAGAGGCCGCAGACATGCCTGCAGAGAAAAAAGCCGAGGCACCAAAACCAGCTGCAGCACCAGAGAAAAAGGCTGAGCAAACAAAAGCCCTGGTGACTGAAGAAAAGAAGACCGAAGAAGCAAAAGCTACGGCCACCGAGGCTACTGCCGAGAGCACTACAAAGAAGTAATGTAAAATATTTAAACACAACAACCCCGGTGGCTAAACGCCATCGGGGTTTTATATATCATATATAAATTTTTTCGGAGTGTTGTTGAAGATATTTTTTTTGTTGTGTTGAAGCGGGTGGATCGATTTGCTAGACGCTGCGCTCGCACGATTTTGTATCGGACTCAGTTTGCCATCGCCAACGGAACTCGCCCCGACTGCGCCTTCATGTCTTTAACATTGTTTGGCTCCGTCGGGGCTCAAACATCCGTCGGCGTCGTGCAACACAAGGTTCTAGCAAGGCACGACCGGCAAACATTCGCCGAACAAAATCGGCTCTCTCCGCGATATCGCAAAACGACCCACCCGCTCCTGCATGACTGTAGTAAAGAATATGCGACAACATTTTTGCAGACGCATTAAATGCGTCTAATGCGTCGTCTGTGATATATGGACTTCAGAGGATTAGCTGGGAGCACTGGTTTTGGTTCATCGCCGGAGGCGCTAGAACCAAAGCCAGTGTTCCCAGCTAATCAAATATAAACTAGACTACAACTTATGCTTTTATCTGATTTCGACTATACATATCCTAAGGAACTGGTGGCCCAGCAGCCGCTGCCTGTGCGCGACGCATCGCGCATGATGGTGGTGGATAGAGCAAAGGGCAGCTGGAAACACTCCTGCGTGGCTTCCCTGCCAGATTTTTTGCACGAGGGAGATCTTGTCGTATTCAATAACTCCAAGGTAGTACCAGCCAGGCTCTTTGGTAAACGAGGCACTGGTGAGGATATAGAACTATTGGTAGTTGAACCTGCGCCTGAGGCTAAAGATGTTTGGCGCTGTTTGCTAAAGCGCGCAAAGCGCATACGCACAGGCGAAAATTTATTTTTTGGAATGCAGTCCAAAGCCACAGCAAAAGGCCATGACGGCATTTACCTTCTGGTAGAATTTAAGGGCGACTCGCTTAAACTAGCTACAGAACATCATGGCGTGCCTCCCCTGCCTCCATACATCGATAGAAAAGGATATGATGCCTATACAGATGAAGACCGCGAGCGCTATCAAACCATTTACGCTCAAAGTCCAGGCTCAGCAGCTGCTCCCACGGCAGGTCTTCACTTTAGCGATGATCTTATACAAGCGATAAAGACGAAGGGCGCCAAGCTTGAATCTGTAACGCTTCACGTAGGCATAGATACATTTGCACCCGTTCGAACCGAGAAAATAAAAGAACACAAGATACACGGAGAACGGATTGAGATATCTGAGAGCACAGCACGCCAAGTGATGCGCGCTAAAGAAGAGGGACGAAGGGTTATCGCCATAGGAACTACGACCATGCGTGCACTAGAATCCGCAACACGTGAAGACAACTCACTTCAACATGGCACCTGGACTACTGATCTCTACATTACTCCAGGCTATAACTTTAAAATAGTAGATGCTATGCTCACGAACTTTCACCAACCCAAATCAACTCTGCTTATGATGATATCCGCATTTGCAGGCAGAGAGTTTATTCTGTCGTGCTACGACGAAGCAATTCGCGAACGCTACAGGCTATTCTCATATGGTGATTGCATGTTGATCCTTTAAATCACACTCCAAAGCTCGTTCCTACAGAGTACGCTACCTTTACCAGATCATTATCAGGGGTGACGATCTTTGTGCCTGCAGCTGCTTCGGCAAGCGGTGCGCGCACAATGTCTTGCCCCTTCAGCGCTACCATGCACCCGAATTCGCCTTGTGCTGCTGCCTCCACAGCGTGGATGCCATAGCGGGTTGCGAGAAGCCGATCAAAGAATGAAGGTGAACCGCCGCGCTGCATGTGGCCTAACACCGTTACTCGAGATTCATGGCCAGTTTCCTTTTCTATGAAGTCGGCAATGCACTGCCCTATGCCACCTAGCCTTATTGGATCTGGGCTATCCTTAACCACTTCTCGCACCACGACCTCTTCTCCTTGCGCATGAGCACCCTCTGACACTACCACGATGCTTGAGCGCTTGCCCCTGCTGGATCTATCTTTGATGGCTTCAATAATCTTTTCATGTTTAAAGGGCATCTCAGGTATCAGTATGATGTCGCCTCCGCCCGCAAGCCCACCGCACAGGGCAATCCAGCCTGCATACCGGCCCATCACTTCGACGACCATGACGCGATGGTGAGAGTCAGCCGTAGTATGCAGCCTATCTATTGCTTCGGTTACGAACGTGCAGGCAGTGTCAAATCCAAACGTCTGATCAGTTGCTAGCAGATCATTATCTATCGTCTTAGGAAGGCCGATGACATGAGGCCACAATTCATTTAGTTTATTTGCGATCGATAATGTGCCGTCGCCGCCAATACAAAAAAGCGCATCCAAGCACCACTTCTTTAGATTGCCGAGCATCATGCCTGTGCGTTCGGTCTCTAACTCTTTGCCGTCTTTGAGATCAAACGGGCTGGCCTTGTTGGAAGTGCCTAAAATTGTGCCACCGCGATGAAGTATGTTTGCAACATCCTCTGAAATTAAAGGTGTGGCATTGCCAAGTATCCCTCCCTCATACCCATCCTGAATTCCCAGGACCTCACATCCGTATTCTCGTATCGATGTGCGCGTTATCGCGCGAATGGCTGCGTTTAAACCAGGGCAATCCCCCCCGCCTGTAAGTATTCCTACCCTCTTGATCGCCATATTTACCTCCCAAAGAATATAGACAGGCATCTTAGCCGCAGATGCGCCTAATGCAACATGTGAATCTCAAATGCTTGACCGCAGCTGTAATGGGCAGTACAACAACTTATATACATTTTCAGGAGGTAAAAATATGCGCATATCTTCTTTTATAGTAATCCTTTTGGCATGCTTAAGTCTTGCGGGCAATGTGTTGGCTGTAAAACCACCTAGCGTATCCGAGCGCCAAGAAAAGATATCGGATTCAGATCAGCAAAAAAAGGCTGAATGGTTTGGCAGGGAGTCCGGAAAAAACTGTGAATGCGGCGTAAGCAGGCTCGATCCGAATAAATGCTACTACCCAAAACAGGGGCAGGTCTGCTGCAATCCCAGAACAGGCGATTGCCACATGGTAAAGACAACAAAGTGGAATGTGCCGTTTAAAGACTAGCTAACAGCTTACGGCATTTGCCGTTAGCCGTAAGCGAACAAGGTGAGCGAGCCGTTGGCTGTTAGCCGATAGCCGTAGTTAATGGAGGAACATGTGGCTACTAATATAGATGATATCACCATCAATTGGACTGATGAGTCCGACGGAAAACAAAAGGTAAAGGAACTCAAGAAAGAGGTGCTGTCCAGGGGTTCATGGACAACGATAATGTTTTTGTACCAGGATATTGATAACAAAACAAACGAGTTCGGCCCTCCCAAGATTCGGATTCAACGATATCAAAAACGCGACGGTGAGTTTCGGCCTCAGAGCAAATTCAACATCTCCAACGCCAAGCAGGCATATCAGATCGTGGATATTATAAAACAGTGGTTTCCGGAAGGACCTGCCGAAGATACTGAATCATAATATTGCGAGAAACGCGAGACAGGCGAGAAACGCAAGAAAAGCGAGAAAGGTTTTGAGCGACGTTTCTCGCCTTTCTCGCTTATTTGTCTTTTGCAAACATCTTTATCATATCCATGGGTATCGGAAATACCGTGGTGGAGTTGTTCTCGCTGGCTATGTCAACCAGGGTCTGCAGATAGCGCATCTGTAAAGACATGGGATGCTCTTCCATCATCGCAGCCGCTTGCACCAGCTTCTCAGCTGCCTGAAATTCGCCTTCTGCGTTTATGATCTTGGCGCGACGTTCGCGCTCTGCCTCTGCCTGCCTGGCCATGGCGCGCTTTAGCTCCTCGGTAAGATCAACGTGCTTTACTTCTACGTTTGAAACCTTGATTCCCCATGGATCAGTCTGCTTATCCAAGATCTCTTGTATCTTTGAATTTATTTCCTCGCGGCCTGACAGCAGATCATCCAGCTCATGCTCACCTATGATGCTGCGAAGAGTCGTCTGTGACATCTGGCTTGTGGCAAACACGTAGTTTTCAACTTCAGTAATCGCTTTGTTTGCTTCCATTACTCGAAAATAAACGACAGCATTGACCTGCACCGAGACATTATCCTTTGTAATTATATCCTGCGGCGGCACGTCAAGCGCTACGGTGCGTAGGCTTACCCTGACCATCTTATCAACAGGCTTGAACACAAAGATGATTCCGGGCCCCTTGGGCTTAGGCAAAAGCCTTCCTAGCCTGAAGATGACTCCCCTCTCATACTCCTTTAGAACCTTGATGCATGAAAGGACGTACAAAACTATAAACGCGATAAACAACATCAAAGGTGATACATACATGTTTCCTCCCTTTTTATTCTTCGCCTTGGACGATCTCAACCTTAAGTTCCATTCCTTTGCTCTCAACCACCTTAACCTTCGCATCCTTTGCTAAATCGTTTGGACCGCTTGCATCCCATATCTCGCCATGCACAAAGATCTTGCCATGATCACCACTCCAGCTCTGAACGTGTCCAACAGTTCCTGTCATACCCTCAGTGCCGGTCACCGCTTTTCTCCTTTGAGATTTCGCCACTATGGTAATCAGGAATATGGCTATAGCAAGTGTCGAAAGCGTAAACGCTGCGACAATGGGAAGTGAGACGCGCATGAACGCATAAGGCGATTTAAAGAGTATGAGCGAGCCCACCACCATGGATATGAGTCCACCGATGGTTAAGAGACCATAGCTTGTGATCTTGACCTCTGCTATGAACATGGCGATGGCCAAGACGATGAGCGCTATGCCTGCATAATTTGTAGGCAGCACTTCGAGCCCGAAGAACGCAAGTACAAGACAGAACGCACCTGCAATCCCAGGAAAACCAATGCCTGGATGTGTGACCTCAAAGAGCAGGCCATAGAAGCCAAGCATCATGAGAATATATGCGATGTTCGGGTGTGCCAGCGCTATAAGGAACCGCAACCTAAACCCCTTGGGCATATCAACTATGGATGCGCCAACCGTATTTATCTTTACCTTCTTGCCTTGAATCGTAACGCTGCGTCCGTCGAGCTTATTTACCAGATCTTCGGTACTATCAGCTATGATGTCGATTATGCCCAGGCGCATTGCTTCGGTATCTGTTGCAGATGCACTGTCGGTCACGGCCTTTACTGCCCAGCTTGCGTTGCGCCCTGTGGCCTCTGCTATGGCCTTGGCCCATGCAGTTGTGTCTTGCAAAACCTTTTGCTCCATGGGTGCAGCCTTGGGCTCTTTTCTCTTCTTGGCTTTCTTTGATGTTTTGCCCTTTTCATCTTCCTTTTGCTCAAAGAGTTTTCGCAAGGCCTCGCCCAACGATTCGTCAGATTCACGTTCGTCACCGCCTACACTAACCGGATGCGCTGCCCCTATATTTGTAGATGGCGCCATGGCTGCCACCTGCGATGCCAAAGTTATGAACACGCCAGCTGATCCTGCCCGCCCGCCGCTTGGTGCAACATAGGTCACTACCGGAATCTTTGAGTTCATAATTTTTTTAACGATGGTGCGCGTAGATGTGAGGAGCCCGCCAGGCGTATCCAGTTCAATGATAAGGCAGACAGCATTATCTTCTTCTGCTTTATCTATAGCTCCTTCAATATATTCTGCTACAGGCGGATTGATGATATCGTCGTCAAGCATGGCGCGGTATATGATCTTGCCAGGCGTTTTTTCAGAGCTCGCAAAAAGAGATATGCCAAACAAAAGCACAAAGCAGATGATAGAGCTTCGAAGAAACTTAGGTGAGCGCAATATACGCATAATCAAGGGGCCACTTTAGTTCTATCACATTGAAAATACAAGCAAATTTCATACGCAACTTGTGCTGAGATATGCCGATAATCTATATGAAGGGTGATATTATATGAAAATCATCTTAACAGCGCTGATGGTTTTGACATTGCTCGCGGTTTGGCCAAGTAGCTCAAAAGCTGGCTGTCCCATACGCGCGGACAAGCTTGAAGATTTTGCCAGATGCATGGTTCCGCTCAAGGGCACTGTGGGCACAGCCACAATATATTCATCCGGCAAATATGATCAGGACCACAGGGAGCTCATGTCCGCCATGGCAAGCCAGGCAGTTGTGCCACCCCAGGTTGCACCTATAGCTCCAATAATGCCCTATCCATATGTTGGTTTTCTTTCGCCCTATGGTTATCTGCCAATTAATTTTACAGGGCACCCATACATGTATAATCCATACCGTCTTGCCCCATTTTATTACCCAATGTATAGTCGCCCCAATATGTCCATCTATGCCTATTATCGTCCTTATTAAAAGCTGATCCCTTGCAGCATACGCTTAAGCACTGTATAGTTTCAATTCTGATGCGACCGATAAAACCTTTTAAACTAGTGCCCGGCGACCGCATAGGCATTGTCGCGCCTGCCTCAAGCTTTGAAAAGAGAGGGCTTAAGCGAGGCTTAGAAAAACTGCGTTGGTGGGGATTTGACCCAGTAGTACCAAAGCAAGTTTTAAAACACGCTCAAAGGCCCACTGAGAAGCAGCGGGGCAAACGCTACAAAGAAAAAGCAGGCGAGATCATAAGAATGTTTGAAGATCCATCGATCTCTGCAATTTTCTGTGCAGAAGCAGGCTATGGATCCATAGCCATTATCCCATACCTTGAGCAAGTTGATCTGTCCATGCATCCGAAAATTTTTTTGGGATTTTCGGATATCACGCTGCTGCTCCTTTATTTTCATGAGCGCTATGGATGGGTCACTTTCCACGGCCCTACGGTATCACAAGAAATCTACAAGGGCATGCCCCCTGCAGCTGAGCTTGCACTACAGGACGCCATTACCAAGAACACGAAATTGGGCGACATCTACGGGCATGACCTTGAAGTCATAAATGATGGATTTGGCCGTGGCAGGATCGTGGGCGGTAATCTAACAAGGATGATGCAGACCATGGGCACTTCCTTTGAAATAGACACGCGCGATAAAATTCTCTTCATCGAGGAAGTTGATGAAGGCCACATACATATCGACGGCAATCTAAATCAACTTAAGCTGGCCGGAAAACTGGATAAGCTAAGAGGTGTTGTGTTTTCCAGAATGGAAGGATGTTTGAACGGTAACAAGAGGGCAATCAAACGCTATTTGCGCCGGTTCTTTGAGGGAGCACCTTATCCAGTGTTATTTGGTTTTCCATCAGGCCACTGGATCGAAAACATCACCCTTCCCCTAGGTGTGAGGACATCCATAAGTGCCTATCCGCCAAGACTTATGATCGAGGAAAGTGCAGTGCGCTAATCTGTATATTGACGATTTACGCTTTACGAGTTACGCTTGCCCGCAAATGCTTTAGTAGCGGGAGTCACGAAAATGGGACAGCAGCTAAAACAGGCTTTGATGAACGCCGGGCTCATCACCAAAGACAAGCTCAAGGAGATAGAACGCGAAAAAGTCAAAAAGAAACATCTAAAAGACGGAAAAAAGATGCGCGACGACCACTTGCGCATCGTATGTGAAGCATGCGAAAAGACTGCCCCAGATGTAGAACGCTATGATCATAAGAACAAGATGATCGCTGGCAAAAAGTGGCTATGTATAATGTGCGCTGACAATTACCAGATAGACGACACATATCGTTCAACAAATCAGAGCTCTCACTCGAAGACTGGCTTGTTCAGAAGGCAATATGGAAGGACGAAGAAGTTTGACTGAATATGCGAGAAAGGCGAGAAACGTGAAATCCTATGTGTTACGTTTCTCGCATGTCTCGCTTTTCTAGCGTGTCTCGCTCAGAAGTATTCAAATCCTACTTCAATAAGCTTTTCTAACTTCCCAATAGCATCATGGCGCACGATAAAAAGAACCCTATCATCAGGCTCTATGACCGTATCACCTCCTGGCACGGTGATTTGATCTCCTCTCTTGATGGATAGCACTATCACGCCCTTGGGAAGGTCCAACTTGTGTATAGGCTTTTTCACTAACTCAGACGTCGGAAGCGCCTTCACCTCTATGAACTCGGCCGCATCCATGATCGACGAAGCGTGCAGAACGTTTCCCTTGCGGATGAAGTGGAGAATGGTGTTGCTCGCGAGCTGCCTGGGATTGACCACCACATCTATACCCACCGCATTTATCAATCGATGATAAGCCCTGTTGTGGGAAAGGGTGATAGTCATGGTACATCCCAGCCTCTTGGCCAACAGCGCGCTTAAGATATTATCCTCATCGTCTTTTGTAACAGCTACAAAGGCATCCATCTTGTCTATGTTTTCGTCCTCCAAAAAATCCTGATCTGTGCTCGAAGCATTGAGAATCACGGTCTTGTTTAAATTGCGGCTGAGAACAGAACAGAGTTTGGGGTCAGATTCAACCACCTTTACATTGGCTCCCTTGGCCTCCAATGACGAAGCAAGGTTCATGCCAATAAATCCGCCGCCGGATATCATGATCGAAGAGACCTTGTCGGTTTCATGACCGAATATTTTCAAAACATCGCGAACCTTCTTTGATTCGGCCACAAAATAGACCTGATCCTTAGGCATTATTTTGCTCTCACCCGTGGGGATGATGAGCTGGCCGCCGCGCACGATTGCTGCCAGCAAACATGAAAACTCCTTCAGCTGGCTCAACGGACGGTTTATCAGTTCGCACTGTCTTTTCACCTCTGTGCCTACGAGTTTAAGTCCACCGTCAAAAAATTCCATCACATCGAGCGTGCCCGGCACTTCTAAAATTTTGAGTATTGCCCTGGCTGCTTCCTTGTCAGGATTTATGACAAGGTCGAGCTTGAGTTGCTCGAGTATGTTTTCTTCTTCGATGTCAAAATCCGGATCCCTGAGTCGCGCCACCCGTTTTGCAAGGGGAGCCTGCATGCTGGAAAGCATGCTGGCGAGCAGATTCACCTCGTCGCTGTTCGTAACCGCAAGCACCATCTCGGCGCCGCTTATGCCTGCTTCGCGAAGTATGTGAGGGGCAGCGCCGTTTCCGACCACGAACTTTGCATCGAGATCTTCCTCTAGCTCATCGATGATACGCTCGTTGCGCTCGATGATTATCACTTCCTTTTTCTGTTCTATGAGCTTCTCGGCGATGTATCTTCCTATCTCGCCCCCACCTATAATAATGATGCTCACCACAACCTCCTATTTCTTCCAAAACCCAGGTGTCAAGAGCACGAGTACCGTAAATATCTCAAGTCGCCCCAGTATCATGCATGCGATAAGGATTCCCTTAGCTGCTAATGGCATGAAAAAATAGTTACCCATGCTTCCGGCGCGGCCGATCGCCGGACCAACGCCCCCTAGGGAGGAAGCCACCGAATAAAAAGACTCGTCAAGCGTCATACCGAGAGTGGAAAGCGCTAGCGAAGCTACAAAGAAGAAGGCGATATAATAAAAGAAAAATGCCATCACGCTCTCAAGAATGTTGCGATGTACCACCCTGCCTCCCATTTTTACTGCCGCAAAGATCCTGGTGTGCAAAAGCCTCTCAATCTCTCTGTATGCATACTTGAGCATCAAGAGCACCCTCACATGCTTTATGCCGCCGGCTGTAGAGCCTGCACATCCTCCGATCAGCATACAAAGCAGAAGCATAAGTTGCGGACCAAAAGGCCAAATATTATAGTTTGCAGTCGCATAACCGGTAGCAGTCATCAAGGATACAACCTGAAACGAGCCATAGCGCAAGGCTATACCAGGTGTTGCATATGCCCCTGTTGAAAAGAGCCGCCAAGAAACGAAGAGGATCGTGCCGATTAAGACCATGATGAAGAATTTGAACTGGCTATCCCTCAGATAGCAGCGCGGCCCCCTGCGGGTCCACGCCATGAAGTGAAGCGCAAAACTCGTAGCTCCCAAAAGCATGAAGATCTGTATCACGACCTCTATATAGAGGCTGTTGAATGCTGCGATGGAAGCGTTGTGCGTGGAGAAGCCACCTGTTGATAAGCTAGTAAATGTGTGGCAGATAGCATCATAAGGGCTCATATTGCCTAACATAAGAAATACAATCTCCAAGACGGACAATACGATGTAGACCATCCAAAGCACCATCGCCGTTTCCCTGACCCTGGGCCTAATTTTCTCTTGTAAATGGCCTGCAGATTCGGCCTTGAAAAGTTGCATTCCGGCAATGCCGAGGATGGGAAGAATAGCAACGGCAAGAGCAATGATGCCCATGCCGCCCAGCCACTGCGTAAGGCTGCGCCACAAAAGAAGACCCTTGCCAACGCTCTCGATGGGCACGGTTGCTCCCAGCACAGAAGCGCCTGTCGTGGTGAAGCCGGATACGGACTCAAAAAAACAATTTACGAAACTCTCAAAACTTAAAGGGCCAAAAGTCTTTGCAAAAAAATAAGGCAAAGCGCCAAAAAGCCCTGCAAGGACCCATATCATCGTCACAATCATCATGCCTTCGCGCCGCGTCAGATCCTCTTTTGGCACGCGAAGCACAAGTGAGACGATTCCAGCTAAAATGATAGTAAAGCCCATAGAGACAGCCAAAGGCATTGCTTCTGGCTCCCTATGATAAAGAGCAAAGGCCAGAGGCAAAAGCATTGCCAGGCCAATGAAAAGGCTTACGTGTGCTGAAATCGCAATGACAAGCCGCATGCGCATGGGCGAACCATATCAAAGGTTTGATTCACATACAAGTCCGCCCGCCTTGTAAATATAGTTTACGCGGCGGGCGGGCATAGAATTCAAAACTTATCTCAAACACATCTATTATGCAGTTTTAACTACGTTTGCTGCTTGCAGGCCCTTGGGGCCCTCTACAACCTCGAACTCTACGCTGTCGCCTTCTTTCAGGGACTTGAAGCCCTCACCCTGAACAGCAGAGAAGTGAACAAATATGTCCTCTCCTCCATCGTCTGGCGCGATGAATCCAAAACCCTTTGCATCGTTAAACCATTTTACTTTTCCCTTTGCCATGCAAATCCTTCCTTTCTCCTGCTTCGTGTTCACCACGCTAGTACCATTACGTTGCGCTGCGAACACGACTGTCTAAACTTAGCCGTGTCTAGGACAAAACAATATGATTGGCAATGTTTTTTCAGCCTACCTACAATAGAGAGGCCACAGATTGCTTAAAACGGTCTGTTCGAACCGAAGCAACGCTGCCGGTAAGACCCTGGCTTTGTATGGTTGCCTCTACCTCGTTTAGCCTTTGCTCGTGTGTGGGATGAGAGGAAAACGCACCAGTTTTTCCTGTGCCCTTTTCCATCTCCACCTTTATAAACTGGGCCATAGCCAATGGATCATAGCCAGCATTTGCCGCATAACGCATGCCAAGATTGTCGGCCTCCTTTTCGTCGGCCTTGCTATATCCTTTTTCCATTACATTTTTTGCTACATCTAAAACTACGCTTTGAAACACATCCACAAGCTGGCTTATTTCTGCTGACGTGTAATTTCTTGCAACTTGTCCTCCAGCTTCTCCTACTGCGTAAAAGGCAAAGTTTGTCCAGCGAGATTTCTTAATAGCTTTTATTCCATGCCTCTCTGCTACATGCGTGACCTCATGGCCCAACACGGTTGCCAACTGATCTTCGTTTTGCACTTCTTTGAGAAGTCCCTTGGTCACAAAGATAAATCCGCCCGGGCAGGCAAACGCGTTTATTTCATCAGAGTTAAGCACGGCAAAATGCCAACCGCCATAGGTCTCAGGCCTGTCTGAATGATAGGCTACGGTTAGACCAACCTCATTAAGATAGTTATCAAGGGCGGAATTGTTTAGAAGAGGATATTTCTCAAGGACAAGAGCTGCCACAGCTCGGCCTATGTAGTGCTCTTCTGATGGAGTTATGTCCTTAGAGGCTTCTGCCATCTGCTGAATTCCGCCTAGCCCGCTTCCGATCACCTTTCCTAAGTCAAAGGCATGGGCACGAGCACTAAGACCAAAAACAGCTAACAGCGTAATCATTATAGTTATGTTGCGTCTCATTTTTACCTCCCTATGTCATTGCGAGCCCTTCGACTTTGCTCAGGGCAGGCTCCGCGAAGCAATCTCCGAAAGCCATGGAGATCGCCACGCCCCCCCAACGATCTTTGGGGGGCTCGCGATGACAATGGTTATCTATTGAGCTGCCCCTGAGTGATGAAATTATCCAGGGCAGCAGATGATACAGTCATCTTTTCAACCTTATCCACCTGGGCATAAGCTGCTGCAAGCGAAGCGCTGCTCTGCTTATACTGTCCCTCTACCTGCGGGTTAAAGCCTTTGCCAGCCAACGCAGTCTCGTCATGCGTTACGCCTCCTGCAGCGTAGCGTTTGCTCGAGTCAATGGATGCACTGGATTTTCCTGCAGCGCTTTTGGGAATATAACCTGCAGGGCTTGTGATCCTGTACCAATTGCCCTCTGTACTCTCGATCTCTACCTTTGCTCCATAGGTAAGCGTGCCAGCGGTGGATGACATGTAGTTTGGCGACGACTTCACAGCGATCTCGCGCACCTGGATGAAAAGTGACTTTGGGGAGCCTGCGTTCACCTGCGCTGAGATAAACACAAAAGCAAAACACAGTACAAAAATAATAATACGTTTCATTTTCAGCCTCCCTTTATAAGGGTCGGAAATATCCAACCCTCATTTCTCAGTAAAAGTTATTACACCGTCAAACCCTTGTGGCGGCGGCTTTATTGCATATCTATCACACATGGCCAAATAGTATGCAACGACCGAGTCATCTCCTTGCGCGATCCCCCCAAAAGCGGCCTTGGCTGCGGCAAAGTCGGCGGATATAAAGCTTTGCATAGCTTTATCAAACCCCTGTTTCTTATTTGCTGCCTCTTGCCCAAGCTTTCCTTTTTCGCAAAGCGGCTGATAGATTGATATGGGCTCCATCCTCCCCTTTACGCGCACTCGGCCTATGAGCCTTGCTTCCACCAAATCTTTGGCCTCGTTAAAGGTAGTTTCGCTCAGTATTATTCGCGTACCAAAGCATTTGTTCAAACCCTCCAGCCTGCTTGCCAGGTTAACCGTATCGCCGATAGCTGTGTAATTAAACCGCAGATCAGAACCTATGTTGCCTATAACAGCCCTGCCCGTGTGTATGCCGATACGGGTTTTGAACTGAGGAAACTCTGAAAGCACATCCTGTATCTGGAGCGCTGCGAGCGTAGCCTGTGCTGCATGATCTGCGATTTTAAGTGGCGCGCCCCAGAACGCCATGACCGCATCGCCTATGTATTTGTCCAGCGTGCCCTCGCGGCCGGTTATGATTTCGGTGATTCCAGTTAGATACTTACAGAGCTGTGATACCAGGTCAGTAGGAGTTGTACTTTCGGATATGGTTGTAAAATCTGCGATGTCAGAAAAGAATACTGTGACTTCTTGCTCCTCGCCACCCATGCGCACCTCATCAGGATTTTGCGCTATCTCGCTTACCACCGCTGGCGATAGATACTGGCCAAACGCTTTTTTAATAGCACTCTTTTTTCTCCCCTCTGCAAGATAGCTCTTCAGGATCATGGTAAATGATGAAAGCGCGATCGCTCCAAGCGGCGCTACCATAGGCATGAGGATATTTTTGTAAAAGAGCACTCCTGTTATCACCACATAGATGCCAGCGATGCCCATGATCCACACCACGATGTGCGAAAACCGAAACATCTGGGACAAGCCCAATGACGTGGCCAAAGCGAGCGCGAACACGATAAGGGTTGTAGCCTTGCCTCCAACTGGGGTTATGAAGTCGCGTCGCAAGAGAGAATCGATTACTGTTGCGTGGATCTCTGGACCTGGATATACGCGCGCCAGCGGCATGGGCTTTAGATCATATAGCCCAGGCGCAGCAACGCCTACGATGGCTATGCGATCCTTGAGCACCGAGGGATCAAGGTCCGGCTTTTTTCCGTCCTTTATCTGCTGGTTGGAAAGCAATATCTTTGCCAAAGGATATGCAGGATAAGAATCAACGCCTCCGATGTAGTTGATGATCATGTTGCCCTTATCATCGAGCGGCACCTTCATATCATCCAGCATGATAAGCGTTGGTTTAGACCACTTTATGCTCGCAAGTTTTTCAAGGTCGCTTACCACTTTAAAACCTATTTGCGGGATCATCTTTCCCTGATGCTTAATAGCCAAAGGCACGCGCCTGTATATGCCATCCACATCCGGCTTGGTTTCTGCATTGCCAAAGCCAGTGGCTGTATCTGCAATCTCAGGCACTGGTAGCGACTGAAGCGAGCGGGCGCTTTGCACAAAAGAGGGAGGTTCGCCCTCAAACGGCACCCTGCTTCTTTCTAATACATCATTTATTATGGGTGGATAATCCGCAGTCTCGTGCTTGCTTGCGAAGATGACAAAATAGGCAGGCGGCCCTTGTCTTATTCCTTTTGCAAAGGATTCATCATCGCCAAGGCCATACGAAGAATCCTCAGAAAAAAACAGATCGAACACCACGGCCTTTGCGCCACCTCGCTTTGCAAAATCAAGCGCGCCAGCATAGAGCTCGCGCGGCCAAGGCCATGAGATGCCCATCTCCTTCATAGTCACAAGCGATGGCTCATCAACATATAAAAGCGCCACATTTTCGCCAGATCCTTGCACGGCAAGGCGCAGGGCCTTCATGCGCCAGTCAAAGGTCTTAAGCTCAAGCGATTCTAACGCGCCTACGCCGCGGAGAGTAAGAAACATGGCAGCTGCAACTAAACCGATGACAAGCCCCCAGAGCGCCTGACGCGCACGGTGACGGGAAAGGCCCTTTGTTATGGCTTTTCTGCGAGTTGCTATCCTCTGTTTGAGCTGATTTGCGAGCTTGCCCTTAAGCTTTACTGAAATCGGTTCTGGCATGAGAAGAGGAGAGATGATTCTCGAAATATTGTCAAGGATTTGGAAGCGTCGTCTTTTCGATCCTTGAGATTAGCCCTTCAAACATCGCTACATCGCGTTTTGTAAGCCCTGCCCTTCCAAAGATCTTTTCGAACTGGTCGAGAATCTTTGCGCGAAGCGCTCTATCCTCGGTGTTCTCATAGCCTAAATTTGTAAGCATCGAATCAATTTGGGTAAGGATAGGAGTTATCTCGTGTCTTGAAAGGAACGTTTCTTGAACAAGTTTGCCGTCATAATCGATTTTATCGCCAAAATATTTATGTAGCTCATAGCATGCGATGATCACCGATTGTGCAAGGTTTATGGACTGAAAATCTTTTGAAGCAGGAATCTCAACTATTGCATCGCATCGTCTGATCTCATCGTTTGAAAGTCCTTTGTCCTCGCACCCAAAAACAAGGGCAATGCTTCCATTATTCAATCGATCTACCATAACAGGGGATGCTTCAGCGATTGTCATATGCTTGCGCCTGCACCTGCCAAGCCTGCGCGTAAAAGCTGCCGTAAAAGTGGCATCAGCCACAGCCTCATCGAGCGTTTCGTATACACGCGCGCTTTGTAGAATATCTTTGGCATCGACCGCCCAGCTAAAGGAGACATCTGTAAGGTGCGGCACGCCATTCACAAGCCTTAGGTCAGTGAACCCAAAGTTCTTCATGGCGCGCGCTGTGGCGCCAATATTGGCATCGCCTTGAGGGGAGACCAGAATTATCGAGATGTTTGTGCTCTTCATTATATAACGCTCTAGGAAAGTGGTGGAAGCGCCATCTGTGACCAAGCTTTGATATCTTTACGATTTGTGATGATCTTTGCCCGAGCCTCTTTAATTGCCATCTGTGTTGTGATCGCTGCCCATTTTTCCACATCTGTCAACTGAGGAACACGAGTTTTGCTTACAAAATGTATCACGAGCGCCGCACCGGCTGCGACCATTGCTGCAAGCACAGGATTGTCATTCTTGAGCGCTGCAGCACACAAAGAAGTCCCAAAAAGAGCTGTAATTCCATAAAAGGACTTTCGAGATACATTTGCTGAAGAAGCCGCAGATGCATTGTGCTGACCATTTGCTTGTCGAATATCTTGCAATAATGATTCAATCTGCTCAGCAAAATATCCGTTGACCACATTAAATGTCAGAAGACCAGCTTGGGCTATATCAGGAAGCGCACTAGCAAATTTCCTCAGCTCGACATGTGAGCGAACATAAAAGCCCCTGCTGGACATACGCCTATCAAATACCTCCCTCAGTTCGCTAGCAAAGTGCGGTTGGAAAACGTTTTTGAAATATGCTTCATCCACTTCTGATTCTGAATTAGAATTTGATGTTGGTTTTGAGAAAGGCAGGGTGAATCCATAGCTATCCATCAATGCTTCGGCCGCAGGCATCTGCTGTGCGATCTCATCAACTGTAGACGCATCCATCACTGGTTTAGCCGCCAGCATCTCGCTAGCAAACTGCGAAGCGCTAATATTACCCGCTACCACGCTAGCGATACGAGAGAGCGAAAAAGCACTATGCATTACAGGCAACCTTGCAAACATATGTGATCATCCTTTCTATAAAGCATTTGATATTACAAGTTTGTTAACTATTATCGACTTTGTGTAAGAAAAGTTGCGCGCTATTACCGCAAAAACAACATCCCTCTAATTGGTTGTTTTTTGTGTAGAATTTGCTAGATGAAGTCAAGCGGAGGTAAAATGAACCAACAGAAAGGTCAAGAGCGCAGAAAATTTGCCAGGCTCGATCTGGCGCTAACAGTGAGTTATAGGGTTTCTGGCCAATCCGGCACCCAACCCACAGATCCGCGTGAAGCCATATCCAGCGATATAAGCATGGGGGGTTTAAGGCTCATGACTCCAACTGCCCTGGAGAATGGCACGCTATTGGATCTTGAAATCATCCTGGGCGAAGACGAATCAAAACCAGTAAAGGCAGAAGCAGAAGTGGTGTGGCAGAACAAGATATCAAACACAAGTTACGAGACCGGAGTTATGATCAAGAACATGCCCGAGAAGGATAAGAGTTATTTTATGAAATTCGTGTTTGATCAGATGGCAAAGGTGGTTTCATGAATACTTGTCTATTGCATTCCTAATCTCTGATACAAGCTCCTTAGTATCAAAAGGTTTTGTCACGTAGCCATCAGCGCCCGAACCAGTTGCAAGTTCTTTATCCTTCGGCTGGTTTCGCGCAGTAACCATTATGATGGGAATATTTCGATATCTTTCATTAAACTTCAGAAGCCTACACATCTGAAAGCCATCGAGCCTGGGCAGCATAATGTCCAGCAGGATGGCGTCTGGCAGCTTTTGCTGGGCCAGCGACAGGCCCTCCACTCCATCGGTAGCAGCGATCACATCAAAGCCGCTAAAGTCTAGAAGATCGGTGAGAAGCGACTGCATATCTGGCTCGTCATCTACCACTAGAACAAGCGGTTTTTCCCGCTTTTCGCGCTTGTATATTAACGGCTCTGTCAGGCCAAAGGGTATGGCTTCGTCAGAATCCATAGGAATTATCTCGACCAAAGGCTCCTCCTCCTCTGCTAAAGATAAAGACTGCGCATTTGGCTCAAGTGATTTCTGAATATCTAGAATTGCCTTCACATGAATTAAAAGGCGCTTTCCCTCTACGGGCTTGATGAGCAGTCCTGCTATGCCCTTCTGCGAAAGGCTGTCTGTTATGATCTCTGGGGTAGACATCAACATTATGGGTATATTTACGCCATTTGCAGTGAATATATCGACGAGCTCATTGCTCGACTGATCGCCAGATCTCACACCTAATATTATAAGGTCTGGCTTTTTGTTTTGGATGTCAGTTACACCTGTGGCATCTATATCGCCAGATACGACTTCATAGCCAGCGCCAGAAAGGATGCGGGATATGAATTCCGTATCTTCCTTATCTGCATTTAATATCGCTATGTTACCCAACTGCGTCTTGTCTGCCATGATAACCCTTTCAACGTGCGTTGAATATAGCACTTTATATATCACTAGCCCAATACTAATCAACCCTTCGACTTACCTTCAACTCACTTTGTTCGCTCAGGGTCGCTCAGGCCAGGCCCTTCAAGACGACTTGCATAAGGTGTAATTTTCTGCGCAACTTTGCCTTGGATTTACCGATAAGGAGGCGATATGAAGGCTAATCGCACCTATTATGACATTTTACAGGTAGGAAATGACGCTCCTTTAGAGATCATAGCCGCTGCCTACCGAGCGCAGATGCTCATCCTGCGCAAACATCCAGATTTGGGCGGCGATACTAATGAAGCTGCACTCATAAACGAGGCATATGAGGTTCTTTCAGATCCCAAAAAGCGAGTTGCTTATGATGTCCAGATCGCTGCGACCAAAAGCTCGTCGCCTACTGCAGAATTACCCAAAGAAGAAAGGCGCAAATTCCCCAGGCGCACAGCTGATTCTACCGTATCTTTCTGCATAAATCACGACAATCACTGGCATCCAGCCAGGGTTGTAGATTATTCTGAGCTAGGGATGCGCATGAAGACTCACTTTCCCATAACGGTTGGACAGAACCTAGTCATAATGCCGCCAAATCTTGCGTCATTTGCTCTGCATGGAACTGTGCGATGGGCCAGGGCCTTTTATCCCAGCGTATTTGAACGCGTATATGAGGCAGGAATAGAATTCTCTGATGAAGTTGAGGATATAGAGAAAAGACTCGTTTAAAATTCCAAGCTCCAAATTCCCACTGTTGTTGCGTTAGAACTGCATGTTTTTCATGGATGTCATTGCGAGCAAAGCGAAGCAATCCCCTTATAACCTGTGTTTGCAGGAGATTGCTTCGTCGCTAAACGCTCCTCGCAATGACACCTAGACATGAGAAAAATGAATTCTTATATTTCAACCAGTTAACACCTCTAACG
>JBDRBN010000005.1:0-14507 GCA_043822785.1 Pseudomonadota bacterium | reverse complement strand
GAATTGATATTGGATATTCAGCATTAAATATTCCTTCGAATTTCGATATTCGGATTTTGGATTTGGTTTTAGGTTAGTTCTTAAAGATCTTCAGCGTTGTGCCTAATCGAACTGAGGATGGATCGTTCAGATTGTTCCATTTCTGAAGCTGGGCAATGGTGACGCTGTGTTTTCTTGCAATATCCCACAGGGTCTCGCCTGCGGACACGCGATGAGTTATTGTTTTGTTCTGTACTGTGGTGTTTGGAACGGAAATCTTTATCGGTGTATTGTTTGGAACTGGTTTAATCGATGGAGCACTTTCAATATCAACTTTTGACTTGGTAGATTTCTTAATTACTAACTTCTGCCCTGCTTTTACCATGCGAGGATTTTTGATGTCATTCCATGACATGAGCTGCTTTGTGCTCACACCGTACTTGGCTGCGATCGTGCCCAAGGTTTCGCCTTTGCGCACATGATGAGTATGTCCTGAAGCATTTGTGCTGGTCGTGGAACCTGAAGATGTGTCATCAAGAGCTATGGCTGTGGTCTCGGTCGAGGATGTGGTTTTTGTGTTTGATCTCACCTTTAGATTTTGACCTGCACGCACGTACTTGGGGTTTTTTATTCCATTCCATGACATGAGCTGCTTTGTGCTCACACCGTACTTGGCTGCGATCGTGCCCAAGGTTTCGCCCTTGCGCACTCGATGCGTGCTTGTGGTTTCTGATTCTACTTTTGCAATCTTTGTTACTCCGCTACCAGTTGGGGCTTTTGCATCTTCAAGTGCGATGGCTGTTGTAGTATTGCCCGATGATTGCACCTTGAGCTTCATGCCAGAGCGAAGGTGCTTTGGATTATTTATGCTGTTTAATGCCATGAGCTTCTTTGCCGTAGTGCCATAGCGTGCAGCAATACCTCCAAGGGTTTCACCGTGCTTTACCGTATGAGATTCTGGTTTTTCGCTTATAGAGCTGCTAGCATATGCTGCCTTTGTATAGATCTTTAGCTTCTGTCCTGTTCTGATGTGTGAGTGTCGACCAAGGTGATTCCAACTTTTAAGCTTTGATACGGTTACACCTGGAAATTTGGCAGCAATCGCACCCAGCGTATCGCCCTTTTTTACATTATAGCGAATGAGTTTTGAATGCTGTCCTTCACTGCTTGGTTCGTCATATGCCTTTGCGAAGCGAGCTGCAGATGCACCGACAGGAATTACGAGAGTTTTTCCTCGGTGCAGTTTGCTCTTTCTGCTAAGGCCGTTTGCCTGGGCCAATGCCTGAACGCTGATTCCATAGCGCTTGGCAATCTTGTACATGGTATCGCCGTGCCTTACATTGTGGCGCACGATTTGGATACGCTCTTCTTTTGGAACATTGGCGTAAGCGAGCAAGAATTTTTGTGATGTGCCTTTTGGCAGGCGCACTTTGTAGTTATTATGATTGGGCGGTGTGGCACCCCTTATTAAATGAGGATTGAGATCAAGCACCTCGTGCTCTGCAACTCCTGCACATTTTGCTATAACAGAGATGTCGGTTTGGGTTTCTACTGCAGCGCTTTCGTGCTCCCAGGGTTCATGAAAGTTTAGATTCCTGAAGCCGAACTTTTCGGGCTGCCTTGCCATTATCATGGCAGCTATGAACTTTGGAACATAATCGCGGGTTTCGGGTTTCAGCGCTGTTCTGTCCTCAGCCATAACCCAGAAATCGCGGCTGCCGGTTATTTCCATAGCTTTGGCTACTCGGCCAGGCCCTGCATTGTAACCTACCATTGCCAGATACCAGTCGCCATAATCTTGGTACAGATCACGAAACATTCTGGCTGCAGCATATGTTGCTCTTACTGGATCACGGCGCTCATCAACCCATTCGTTCACCTCAAGGCCGTATATCTTGCCAGTTGAACGTATGAACTGCCAGGGTCCCACAGCTGCTGCTCTTGAGTAGGCGTGGTTGTTAAACCCGCTCTCGATGAGGGCGATGTACACAAGATCGGTAGGCATGCCTTGCTCTTGCAGAATAGCTTTCATGAGCGGAAGATAGCGCGCGCTTCTTTCCAGATAGCGTACAAAATGGCGCCTTCCTGGGCCGTGGAAATATTCAATCCAGGCGACTACTCGGTCGTTTATGACTATGGGTATATCGCTTGTAGGGAGCGCGCGCAGATCGTGCTCACTTATAAACCGCGTGCTATCATAGGAAGAGCGTGCCCTTTTCTTAGATGAACAGGCCGATATAGATAACATTACTAACACGACCACAATCCAAGTGGCGCATAAACGTAACAGGGGCATCCTATCTCCCTTCGTTTGTGATGATGGTCCTGACCTCATCATTATTATAACGTTTAATCCAACCAAGTACCAGCAAGGCTATATATTATTATCTGAAAAAATCTTAAAAAGTTGCTTAGATTCTGCAGCTACAACATGTTGATATTATTAAATTTATAATAATCAATAGCTGATCACTGGTTACTGGTCACTGATAACTGGTCAATCCGCCTGTTTTCTCAAAAATGTCGGGATATCATATTCATCGTTCTGATATTCGAGCACTCCAATTTCCTTAGCGATATCCTTGAGTTCTGATTTGACTTCATGTGCTTTTATTGAGGCAGCCGGATTCATGCCGATTGGCATGGTGCGTGAAGCGCCCTGCGCATGTCCCATGCCTCTTGTAGGCGTGTGCGTCTGTACGCCCAGGGCTGGCAGCCCTCTCATATCCAGCTGAGGCATCTGGGATGGTGCTTGTGGACGCGTAAGCGTTGTCTGAACCGATGCTGCTGCATGCGGCAGAGGTGCATATGAATGAATTCCGGTATGTGCGGAATTAGCGTGCCTTAGCACCTTGTGCTGTGGTTTGTTGAATCCTGTCGCTATCACTGTAATGCGCAGCTCGCCCTTTAAGGCTTCGTCGATGACAGCGCCGAAGAGTATGTTTGCATCTTCGTGCGCCTCTTCCTGTATTATCTTCGAAGCTTCGCTGATCTCATAGAGCGTCATATCAGAGCCGCCAGTTATGTTGATGAGTATGCCGGTTGCACCCTTGATCGTCATATCTTCCAGCAGCGGGCTGGATATTGCCTTAGTAGCTGCCTCGATAGCGCGTGCTTCGCCGCTTGCAGTTCCAGTGCCCATGAGCGCCATACCCATCTCGTTCATGACCGTGCGCACATCTGCAAAATCTAGGTTGACAAGACCGTGCACGGTAATGAGGTCTGATATGCCTCTCACTGCTTGTAGCAGAACCTGATCTGCTTGTTTAAAAGCATCGATAACAGTGACATCGTGCGACACTACTTCTAAAAGCTTCTCGTTTGGAATGGTGATGAGCGTATCCACCGAATCCCTAAGCTC
Source organism: Pseudomonadota bacterium (assembly GCA_043822785.1). GTDB lineage: Bacteria > UBA10199 > UBA10199 > 2-02-FULL-44-16 > JAAZCA01 > JBDRBN01. Next base: position 11,167 of record JBDRBN010000005.1, on the reverse strand, counting down.
GCTTATGCCGCGTTCAGCCTGAAGCGCGCGTTGCTTGCCCTCGAACTCAAAGGGTTTAGTGACCACGCCTACTGTGAGCGCACCCATCTCCTTGGCGATCTTTGCAATGACAGGTGCTCCTCCTGTGCCTGTGCCGCCGCCCATGCCTGCAGTTATGAAGACCATATCCACGCCTTCGAAGTGCTCGCTTATGGCGCGCTGGTCTTCAAGCGCAGCGTTGCGGCCGATGTCGGGGCTGGCACCCGCACCCAAACCTTTTGTCAATTCCTTACCTATCTGTATCTTGTGTGCTGCTAAGTTGGCCTTGAGCGCCTGCATGTCAGTGTTGGCAGCGATGAAATCAACACCGTCCAATCCCATCTCCATCATAGTGTTGATGGCATTACCTCCTCCTCCGCCGATTCCTATCACCTTTATCTTTGCGTTCTGTGCGCAATTTTCAACAAGTTCAAACATGAAAACCTCCTTGTATCTTTATTTAAATTTTATGTTCCGGTTTCTAACTTCTAACTTCTAACTTCTAACTTCTAGTATTTTATCAGAGGATCTCTCCCAAAAACTCCTTCATGCGGCCTTTGACTTTTGAGTATAAATTGCGGTCCCGTATTTTAAATCGCTGTTCGTCGCGCGATGCAGACCCCATGATCACAAGACCAACGCCTGTGGAATACATGGGATTGCGAACAACATCCACGAGTCCGCCGATCCTCTTTGGAAGGCCAGATCTCACCGGAAGGTTGAACACCTGTTCGGCAAGCTCCACCGTGCCCTCCAAGAGGGTGGTGCCACCGGTGAGAACAACTCCGGCTGCGACCATATCCTCATAGCCTGAGCGCACCAGCTCCTGCTGAGCCAGGGTGAACACCTCTTCCATACGAGGCTCCAGTATTTCTGCCATTATCTGGCGAGAGAGCAGTCTGGGGTTTCTGCCGCCAACAGAAGGCACCTCTATGGTTTCGTCCTTGTGCACCATGCTTGTTGAGCAGCATCCATAGCGCTGCTTTATCTTTTCAGCTTCATATGCTGGCGTTCTTAGCCCAACCGCCACATCGTTTGTGAGGTGGTTGCCTCCTATGGTGAGGACCGAGGTAAAGACGATGGACCCCTGTGAGAACACGGCGATGTCTGTGGTGCCGCCGCCGCAGTCTATGAGCACCACTCCCAAATCCTTTTCGTCAGCGCTTATGACCGCTTCGGCAGAAGCTAGCTGCTGCAGGATGATATCGTTTACATTGAGTCCTGCTCGGTTGCAGCATTTGATTATGTTCTGGGCAGAGGTGACAGCGCCTGTGACGATGTGCACCTTGGCCTCTAGTCTAATGCCGCTCATTCCCACTGGATCGCGCACTCCATCTTGGTCATCGACTATAAACTGCTGAGGCACGACGTGTATCACTTCACGATCCAGGGGTATGGAGACTGCCTGGGCAGCATCGATCACGCGATCCACATCCATGGGAGTGACTTCCTTATCCTTGATCGCGACTATGCCGTGGCTGTTTAAGCCTTTGATGTGTCCCCCGGCAATTCCTGCAAAGACCGAGGTGATCTCGCATCCAGCCATGAGCTCAGCTTCCTCGACAGCCTTTCGGATCGAGCCCACAGTGCTCTCGATGTTGACCACCACGCCTTTGCGCAAACCCTTTGATGGGTGGGTGCCGATGCCGATTATATCGACCCCCTCGTTCATCACCTCACCTACGATACAGCAGATTTTTGTGGTGCCTATATCGAGCCCCACAACAAGCTCTTCTCGCTTTGCCATACGCACTCCCCCTTTCCCCGGTCACAAGTCCATAGGTCCGATGGCTCGCCTAAGATTTTTGGCGAGGGACCTTTGGGCTCATGACGGCCTATATCTGACGATGATTCGTCGTCCTTCATTTGCAACCATATATTGTATTGGCGCACGATCTTTGATCATAGCATTGCTCATGCGGTCGATTTGATCTATTCGTTCTGCAAGATCCTTTTTTCCGATGAGTATTTGCATGGGATTGCGCCGAGTTATTATCGAATAGCCTTTGATCTCGTCGTAGTTGATTTCAGCGATACCCTCTTTTCTGCCAAACCGGCTTGTGTCAAAGAGCGTAACTATTGAGAGCATTTCCTTTAACCTGGGCAGGTGTGCTTTCACAACCTTTCCGTTTTCATCTATCATGATGCCGTTCAGTACCGGTAAGTCCTTATTCTCAGCTACTTCGACTATTTTTATTATAGATCCCTCGTCATCCACATGATAGAACTGATTTGAGTACATGATGGCAGCTGGCCTAAATTCCTTCACATAGATGCAAAGCGTGTCAGGAAGCTGCCTTCTTACGGCAACCTCTTTGATCCACGGTTTTTCCTTTAGCCTCTTGTGAATATCAGAAACTGATATCCAGAAGAGGTTATCGCCTTTTCTTATGCCGGATCCGAACGCCACTTCGTCTGCAGTAATATAATTCCAATTTCCTTCAACCACGATCCTTTCTACTTTAAAGACAGATCCTAAAAAGATAAGCTTGTAGAGGCCATAAATCGCTGCCAATCCCGCAACCATGACGAGCATGGAAAGAAGCATGCTTTCTATTTGGCGCAGCCTTCTGGACCACTGCCTCTTTCGCTGCACATTTTGTCGATCTAAGAATACGCTCATATGCTTCGTATCTCTCTATACAATTTCGAATATCTAAATTCGAATATCGAAGGAATTTTTAATATCAAATCTCAAATATCTAAATAAAATCATTCGAAATTCGACCTGCCTGCCGGCAGGTATTCGAATTTTGGATTTTTATATGTTTACCTTTAACCTAGCTCCATCAAGTAGTCTTTCACACACTTCGTCAAACCCGATGCCGATGTGTGCGGCAGCTTTTGGTACCAAAGACAACTCTGTCATCCCGGGTATGGTGTTCACTTCAAGGAAATATGCTTCGCTATCATCCCTTACGATAAAATCCACGCGCGCTGTGCCTTCGCATTCGATCGCTTCGCATAGGATTTCACTCCAGCGCTTAAGCTTCAGAGCAATTGCATCGCCTATTCGAGCAGGCACTATGTATTCGGTCATGCCCTTTGTGTATTTGGACGTATAGTCATAGAACCCGCTCTTCGGTGCGATCTCAAGTGCAGGGAGCGCCTGGCCGTTTATGAGCCCGACGGTCACTTCCTTACCTTTGATGTACTGCTCTACGATCACCTTGGTGTCTGATTGTATGGCAACCCTTATGGCTTCTCGTAGTTCATCTAGTTTGTTTACAATCGTCATGTTGATCGTGGACCCTTCGCGAGATGGCTTAACGATTACAGGAAACTCCATTTTAAATTCTTTAACAAAATGCTCTGCATCATTTGTACTGGTTTCAAAAAATCTGTCAGGAACACATGGTATGCCCAATTCGCGCGCAACGCGCTTGCATATGATCTTATCCATACCTACTGCAGAGGCTAAAACACCACCGCCTGTGTAGGGTATCCTCATCATCTCCAAAAGCCCCTGTATGCAACCGTCCTCTCCAAACTTGCCATGAAGCGCGATGAGGGCGACGTCGGGTTTTACTTTAGTAAGGTCCTCCACAAGCTGCACTCCATCTCCAACATCAATAGTGTGTACATCGTAATTGAGACGTTTTAGCGCCTGGGTTATAGCACTGCCGGTCTTGAGGGAGATCTCTCTTTCTTTAGAGATGCCCCCCATGAGTACGGCGATTCGTCTTCCCATCCATTTGCCAGTCATGCGCTGCTCCTTATTTTAGCGCTTTCCTACTATGTCTATAGTGGACACAAGCAGAATACCCGACGCTTGTTTTACTCGATCCTTAATTAAACTGATGAGCACTATTATGTCCTTTGCCGTGGCATCGCCTTCGTTTTGTATGGTGCAGGCGTTTTCAGCAGATACCCTTGCATTGCCAACGCGCACACTTGTAAGCCCAGCTTCGTCTATCAAGATTTGTGCAGAAGTTTTGCACGGGCTCTTGAATGCAAGTGCGAAGCAGGGGGTGTCGTATGGGATTGCTTCGTCGCAGGAGCCTGCCCTGAGCAACGTCGAAGGGCTTCTCGCAATGACGGAATCGCATGCGCGCGAGAGCTTAAAGAGCGCTTTTGTTACGCAAGATGTGCGCGGAATCTTAAGGCGACCTTCTTCAAACCGAAGCCCAGATCCCCTTAGCGTGAGCTCACGTCCTTCGCGGGTTATGATAGTGATCTCCTCCACCATACCCTCGAGGGTTTTTCCGTCTGGTGATGCTTGAGCACAGAGCAGGCCGCCTAAGGTCCCCTGTGCTCCACAAAGTTGTTCTGCACCAGATATTCCCTGGGCTTTACAGAAAGATGTGAACTCATATACTTTTGTACCTGCTCCTGCTGAAACAAAGACCTCAGATTCAAAAGAGCGCTCCACCGCTATATCCTTAAAGCCATCGCCTAGTTTGATTAAGATGCCGCTAAGCCCGCCATCGCGTACGAGTGTAAACGAGCCTGTTCCCCAAAAGCGATACTCAATTGAAAGCTCGTTTGCCCACGCGATAGCACGCTTTAACTCATCCATATCGTTTGTGGTCACGAAAGCTTCTACAGCTCCACCCACCCGAGCTGCGCTGTGATTTGCTGTGGACTCATTTACAAAAACAGATCCTTGGGAAAAAAGGCGCACGAGCTCTTCGAGCTGTTCGCGACTTATGTTTTTTTCCTGTTCACGTTGTCTTTCAAGCTTTGCGCGCAGCCTTGGGTTTAGCGCCATCAGGTCAAGCTCTTCGAGCAGATTTTCGCTGTCATCGTTATGCTCCCCGCACCCATGAACAGGATCAAGTCCTCCTTCGTGCACCATGGTGCCAGCGTTGACTGAACCTCTTGTGTCGTCGGCGCAAACGCAATCATCTTCTTGGGATATTTCTTGCACATCTCTCGCCATAGTCTCTCTCCTGTGTGATTTCTGCGTGGTCTCTCGCCTGCTGCATATACATCCATCACTACAACAGCATCTGCGTCCTTTACGGATGTGACAAAGTCATCAAAGAGATTTGCCAGCCTTGAATAACGATGTGGCTGCACAACACTCACGATGCGCCTGGTTGGCCAGCCTGACTTCGCAGCGTCTATTGTAGCTTTTATTTCCACCGGATGATGAGCATAATCATCAACTACGATGGGTCCTACCTTTGACAGAACTTGAAAACGCCTGACAACGCCTTTGAATCCTTTGAGTGCGGACTTAATGGTTGAAAAGGGGATGTCCAGATGCCGGCCCACAGCGATAGCTGCAAGGGCGTTCAGCGCGTTGTGAGCTCCGGTCATGCGAAGCGATACTTCTCCTAAAAGCTCTCCTGCGTAGACTGCTTCGAACTTGAGCTTATCACCATCCTGAGTAATCTTGCGCGCAGTGTAGTCGGCATCCCTATCTCCATATGTGATGATGGGCCTGGTAACATAGGGAATGATTTTGCGCACGGTCGGATGGCTTGCGCATGCGACCACTGCACCGTAGAACGGCACCTTGTTTGCGAACTCCACGAAAGCGCGCTTTAGATCGTTAAAGCTTTGATAGTTTTCCATGTGCTCTGGATCGATGTTTGTTATCACTCCGATGGTCGGCGCTAGCTTTAAAAATGATCCATCAGATTCATCTGCTTCTGCAACGAGAAATTTGCCTTTTCCAAGCCTTGCGTTCGATCTTAGATTATTTACCTTGCCCCCGATGATGACTGTGGGATCAAACTTAGCATAGTCGAGCAGATGACCTATGATAGATGTCGTGGATGTCTTGCCATGTGTTCCAGCCACAGCTACTCCATACTTTAGGCGCATGAGCTCAGCCAGCATCTCTGCCCTTGGCACAACTGCGATGCCAAGCTTTCTTGCTTCTTTTACCTCTGGATTTGTCTCTTTGACCGCAGATGACACCACGACCACATGTGAGCCCTCTATGTTATAGCGCTTATGATCATAATATATCTTAGCACCTAGCCTCTTGAGCCTGCGCGTTGTCTCGCCGCGTTTGACGTCAGATCCGCTCACGCGATAGCCCAGGTTGATGAGCACTTCGGCAATGCCGCTCATGCCTATGCCGCCTATGCCAACAAAATGAATGTGTTTATACTTCTTAAACATATTTATCTCTCGTTGTCATTGCGAGCCCTGCACCATCTGGTGCAGGGCTCGCAATAACAAATTAATTTGTCAGCTTTAAACTCTCATCTGCGATTCTTTTCGCTGCATCCCTCTTTCCAAAAGATGCTGCAGCCTCTCCCATAGACTTAAGATTTTTTGAATCGCCTAACATGTTTGCTATCTCTTGCGCTAGTCTTTCTCCGGTGCATTCTGAATCTTCGATCAACACAGCGCCGCCTGCATTTACCAAAGCTTTGGCATTGGCGCGCTGATGATCGTCTGCTGCATAAGGGTAGGGCACGAGTATTGATGGAATGCCAAGCGCTGAAACTTCAGCAATCGTAATTGCGCCGGAGCGAGCGATGACCATGTCTGCTTTTTCATAACACTCCCAGATCCTATCGCAGAAGGGCATCACCTCTGCTTCTATGCCGGCTGTTTTATACGCAGCTTCTATCTTGGAAAGATCGCTGTTCGCTCCCACCTGATGTATTACCTTCACGCCACCTGCTATATCTTTGAGTAAACTTGCTGCTCCAATCATTGCCCTATTTAATGTCATAGCTCCTTGGGATCCGCCAAACACAAAGAGGGTGTTTTCTTTTTCAAAAGCTGGCTTAGCCTTTGTTGTCTCAAGCACTTCTTTGCGCAACGGTGTTCCTGTGAGCATGGTCTTCTTTTTTGCAAAAAAGCCCTTAGCTTGTTCAAACGTTATGAAGACCTTTTTTGCAAACCTGCCAAGCATGCGGTTTGTCATGCCCGGTATTGCATTGGGTTCTACAAGAGCAACTGGTATCCATAGAATCCACGCTGCGACTACGAGCGGACCAGCAGCATAACCGCCAATGCTTACCACGAGCGAGGGCTTTTTTGACAGAAGGATCGCCAGCGCTCTCGCTATGGAGAAAGGCACGTTAAGCCATGCCATGATTCTTCTTATGCCTCGCTTGTCCTTTATGGAATGCGCACCCACGAGCATGAGCGGCCAACCGAGTTTGGGCATTATGCTGGACTCAAGCCCTCTTGCCGTGCCGGCAAAACATATGCGCACGGATGGATCAGCGCGCCTCATCTCCTCGGCAATGGCTATGCCAGAAAAAACGTGTCCGCCAGTTCCGCCGGCAGCTATGATCACATCTTTGTTTTTCTTAGAAACACTCATTTGTTTTTATATCTAGCTTCTGTTTTTTTACCAGCTTCGCTCAACTCGTTTATATGTGGATATGTTGAGCAGTATGCCAACGGCTATGAGCGAGATTACAAGCGATGACCCTCCGTAACTTATAAATGGAAGGGCCAGTCCCTTTGTTGGAAAAATGCCCATCACCACACCCATATTGAGCACAGCTTCCAGCGCGATTAGCAGCGTGCAACCCAGAGCCAGATGTCGACCAAATAAGTCTGGAGCGCGCAGCGCTATTATAAAGCCGCGGTAACAAAAAAAGCCAAACAGCGATATCACAAGAACTATTCCAACAAGGCCCATCTCCTCTCCGATTACCGAAAAGATAAAATCCGTATGCGCTTCGGGCAGGTAGAAGAGCTTTTGCTGGCCTTGGCCTAAGCCCTTTCCAAACCATCCGCCTTCGTTAAATGCCACAAACGACTGGATCATCTGAAAACCAGATCCATACTGATCATCCCATGGGTTCAAAAAAGCCAGGATGCGACGCCGCCTGTATTCCGAGCTAGCTACCAGCATGACGGCCAAAGGCAAAGCTGCTGCCAGCATTCCAAAGAGGTAAGGCATCCTCACGCCTGCAACGAACATCATGAGCCACGTGATCGCTGCTATGGTAGCAGCTGCTCCAAAGTCCTTCTGTAGAAGTATGCACGATGCTACAACCGTCATGAACAGTATGTGTGGTACAAATCCCACTCCAAAGCTCTTTATCTTTCCTGATTTTTTTTCCAGGGAATATGCCAGGAATATGATCATAGCAATCTTGGCTGCTTCAGACGGCTGAAACGCGAACACACCCAAGTTTATCCAACGCGTGGCTCCGCTTATAGTCTTGCCTATGCCTGGCATGAAGACCAATCCCACGAGTACTAGCGTGGCAAACAAGATGGGGTAGACGATCGTGCGATATCGCCTGTACTCAAAACGCGTGGTGATAGCCATTCCGCCAAATCCAAGACAGCAGAAAAGAAGCGTCCTCTTGAGAAAGAAGTAGCTATCGCCGAAACGCTCGCGAGCCAGCACCGCGCTGGCGCTATAGTTCATAAAGACCCCTATGCCCACGAGCAGTATTACGCAGAAGAGCAAGGTGGAGTCGAGATGAACTCTTTGATGTTCGAATTCTTCCATCATGTTTTTTTCGAAAGCCTCATCACTGCATCTGAAAAAGCGTTTCCTCTTTCAGCATAGTCTTTAAACATGTCAAAGCTGGCACATGCTGGTGAAAGCAGAACCACATCCCCGACTTCTGCTGCGATACTTGCTTTTTTAACAGCTTCGTCCATGGAGTCTGCTTTGGTTGTGCTCGTGTGCATGCCAAATATAGTTTGCATCTCATCAGCAGCTTCGCCGATGAGGATGAGTTTTTTGACCTTGCCTTTGATCTGGGGCGCAAGAGGAGAGAAGTCGGTACCCTTTGACCTGCCTCCTGCGATGAGAACTACTGGCTCTGAAAATACATCCAGCGCCCTCATGGTTGCCCCCACGTTGGTGCCTTTTGAATCGTCGAAATAACGAACGCCCATGTGCTCACCTATGAACTGCACTCTGTGGGCAAGCCCGGCAAAGCTTAAAAGACCGCTGATCAGGGCATCGTATGATGCGCCAGCGAGCCGTGCAGCCAAAAGGGCAGCGAGCATGTTCTCCCTGTTGTGTGGGCCTGGAAGCGTTGTTTTGGATAATGGGTAGCGATGTGCAGTTTCCGCACCTATGCGTACGCACAGGCTGCCGCTTTCGTACCACGCAAACCCATCAGCCGTTCCATGATGATGATGTGCGCGCGCCAACAGATTGCCCGTCGCATCAAATGGGATGAGCTTGCATGATGATGCCGTGACTGCGTGTGATACTGAGTCATCTGCAGCATTATAGATGCCTATGCCATGACTTGGCATCTGTGCGAAGAGCTTTGCTTTGCTCGCAACATAATTCTCAAACGTGCCATGTCTATCGATATGGTCGCAAGTGGCGTTGAGCCATACGGCTATATGCGCAGGAAAAGTTGGAGCGGTATCCATCTGGAAGCTTGACACCTCGACCACAACATAATCAGAACGCTGCGCTTCATCTATGACATCGATGAGGGGTGTTCCGATATTGCCCGCAACGCACGCGGATATCCCTGCTTTATTCAAAAGATGTCCGATCAGCGAAGTCGTGGTGGTTTTTCCGTTAGTTCCGGTGACCGCTATGATAGGGCGAGTGATTTTGTAAGATGCGAGTTCGAGTTCCCCGATTATGGGTATGCCTTTAGCGCGAAGGAGGGTAAGACCTGGCAGATCAAGCGGTACGCCCGGACTCGCTACGATCATATCGCAAGTGTCATCTAGCTTTAGGCTGTCATGTCCAAACCTGAACTTGACCCCCATGCCTTTCAGAGCGGAGATAGCCTGTGTCAGCTCGCTGGCATCCTTTATATCTGCTGCGATAACACAGGCGCCTTCATTTGCTAAGTAGCGAGCTGCTGCGATGCCAGAACGCCCCAAGCCTATGACCAAGACTTTTTTATCTTTGAGATCCATAATGTTCAGTGACCAGTAATCAGTTATCAGTGATCAGTTTTTGTTTGCCAGGTTTTACTGATCACTGATCACTGGTTACTGATTACTATCTCAGCTTCAGCGTCGACAGCGATGCCAAAGCTAATATTATAGCTATGATCCAAAAGCGAACTATCACTTTGGATTCGCTCCACCCTTTTAATTCAAAATGATGATGAAGAGGCGCCATCCTAAAGACGCGCTTGCCGGTCAACTTAAATGATACGACCTGTGTGATGACCGATATTGTTTCTAAAACAAAAATCCCTCCGATCAGGACGAGCAATATCTCGTTTTTTGTGACCACAGCAACGTACCCTAAAAGTGCTCCCAGGGGGAGCGAACCCACATCGCCCATGAAGATCGAAGCGGGATGTGCGTTATACCAAAGAAAACCCACGCAGGCTCCAACCACAGCACCGCACATCACTGCTAGCTCACCGCTGCCTGGCACAGATTGAACAGCCAGGTAGTTAGATATGGCAGCGTGGCTTGCTATGTAGGCGAGGATTGCATATGCCAAAAAAGCAACTATGGAAGGCACGCTAACCAGACCATCGAGCCCGTCGGTTAGATTTACCGCGTTTGAAGCGCCAACGACTACAAATACGCTAAACGGTATGTATGCCCACCCAAGATTTGGGTTAAACCCTTTGAAGAACGGGACTGACAAGTCGCGGGAAAGGCCTATGGTATCGAAGAGCACGAGCATGGCTATTGTGGCAACTGCTAACTGCAGCGGCAGCTTCCAACGTGCCCTTAGGCCCTTAGCATCTCTTAGAATCACCTTTCTGTAATCATCTAGAAATCCTATCAGCCCATAGCACAGCACAATGCATATGGCTAAGAGCACGAATGGTTCCTGAAAGCGCGACCACAGAAGTGTAGATATGAACACCGAGATCCAGAGCAATAGCCCTCCCATAGTGGGAGTGCCCCTCTTGTCCATGTGCGAGACAGGACCATCATCCCGCACGCTTTGCCAAAACTGTTTATTGGTGAGATAGGCTATCATGCGCTTTCCGAACAGGAAGTATAGGACCATGGCGGTAAACGTAGCCATAAACGCCCTGAAGGTTATGTAGCGCACCACATTAAAGCCGATGAACTCGGTGTGCAGTGGATATAGAAGATAGTAGAGCATGTAGATTCCTTAATTGATAGAAGTTAGAATCATTACCTATGAAATCCCAAATTCTAAATCCTAATTTCTAAACAAATCCAAAATTCTCACTGCTGTCGCGTTAGAGGTGTTAACTGGTTGAAATATAAGAATTCATTTTTCTCATGTCTAGGTGTCATTGCGAGGAGCGTTTAGCGACGAAGCAATCTCCCGCAAACAGAGGTTATA
>JBDRBN010000004.1:0-6066 GCA_043822785.1 Pseudomonadota bacterium | reverse complement strand
GCACCATCAGCAAGAAGCGCTGTAAATACAAATGCGCCATCTGCCATGATGGTCAGGTCATCTCCTTTGTTGTTCTGAAGCACTACTGACCCTGAAAGCCCGCTCACATTGCCGCCAACCTTATAGATCGCTTTGCCTGCTTCGAGACCGAGTTCCTCCCCAACGGTTAATGGTTTGTCTTTTTCGCAGCTTGTCACAACAATGCCAAACGCGATGCAAAGCGATATACCAATCAACCTGCTTGCCCATTTCACATGTCACCTCCACAATAATTATAAATTATTTACGGTATATACCGCCAGATCACCATGTCGGAATCACCAGCTGCGTTCTTGCTATTACCCGTCACGAGTATTCTGCCCTTCGTATCAGTGATAATAGAGTTGCCCCAATCTTCTTTAGTTCCCCCTGCTGCTCCAGCGTTTACCACTATCCCGTTTGAACCAAAATCAGTATCAGGTGTGCCGTCTTCCTTGTACCTCCAGATCACCATGTCAGCACTTGTGGCTGCGCTGATGCTAGTTCCTGTCACAAGTATTCTTCCTTCTGCATCAATTGTGATAGAGAATCCCCGATCACCCTTATTTCCCCCTGCTGCATTGTGGCTGACTACTATGCCTTTTATCGGCCCAGACGCATTAAAGGTCATATCAATCGTGCCGTCTGTATTATATCTCCAGATCACCATGTCTAAATTGTTAGTGTTGTTTTTGCTATCTCCAGCTACTAAGATTTTACCATTTGAATCAATCACAATGGAGTTACCCGCGTCATCGCCACTCCCTCCTGCAGCATTGTGGCTGACTACCATGCCTTTTATCGGCCCAGACGCATTAAAGGTAGTATCGATCGTGCCGTCCTGGTTAAACCTCCAGATCACCATGTCGTAATCAGAACCATTCCAGCTCTTGCCAGCCACGAGTATTTTGTTGTTTGCATCCGTTGTAATGGAGTAACCCCAACCATCTCCAATTCCCAATGCATTGTGTGTTACTATTCCGTCAAAATCAAAAGCAGGATCAAGCGTGCCGTTCGTATTATATCTCCAGATGACCATGTCTAAATTGCCGGCAAGGTTCCCGCTATCTCCTGCCACCAGGATTTTACCATTTGAATCAATAGTGATGGAGTTGCCCCCATCATAACCATTTCCCAATCCGGCATTATGGTGTGTTACTATCCCATTTCCATTAAAGGAGTTATCAGGTGTGCCGTTCGCATTGTATCTCCAGACCGCCATGTCATAATGTTTTTGATTACCGCCATAGCTATCTCCTGCTACAAGTATCCTGCCGCTTGTATCTATGATAATGGAATTTCCAAAATCATTGCCATTTCCCCCTGCTGCATTGTTGTCTATTACTATGCCATCCAAATCAAAGGCAGGATCAAGCGTACCATCCTCATTGTACCGCCAGATCATCATGTCATAATCACCGGCGTTGTTCTTGCTATATCCAGTTACCAGGATCTTGCCGCTTTCATCGATGGTGATGGACTTGCCCCAGTCATCTCCTCCCACTCCACCTCCGGTATCAGCGCTAACCACCACTCCATTTGAACCAAAGGTAGGATCAAGAGTACCCGACTCGTAAACTTTTTCGCCTTCTTCCTCGCTTGGAGCTTCACCGGCCCCTTCGACTTCGCCTTCACCTGCAGTTCCCACTCCTATCTCGATTTCCATACCTTCAACCTCAACCTGCTCTATTCCGCCCTTGCGACACCCTGTCATCACCATGATTAGCGTGATGCAAAAAAATATGCTGATCAATTTGACCCTCATTTATGCCTCCATTAAATAATGCTGAGAGCAATATTTATATCTCAGTGCTTAAGCGCTCTTGGATGGGCGGGAAGATCTGTATGAAAGTGCATGTGCGTTTCCTGACCGTCCAGATCGGAAATCTCGGAATCTGCTATCATGCCCACGTCCTCAAAACCCATCTCCTCGTGCATGAGCTCCCATGCCTTTGACTCCTCGCGATATTCTTGGCGCCTGTGCTCCATCTCTTCTGTCCATAGCATACCCATGGCAGCCTCCTTTACATGGTTAAAACACTGCAACCTGCATACCATCTGGCCCTAGACATAACATATTGTTTTAAAAAGGATTTTTATAAGCATGATTTTCTCGATTCGAGAATTGCTATTTGGGGAGGCACGATATTTTGACACTAGGATCCATGTACCCTGCCCACTTCCGTGCCCACACCCGATTTCCGCGTCCGGCTTGAATAAATATCGGGCGCGGATGCAGAAGCGGACGCGGCTAAAATACGAACACCTCTTGCACTGTTGACAATCCAAAGGCATAAACCGTATATTTCCGCGCTAAACATAAACAAAGGAAGGATAAATTATGAGCCCTCTGGCAATCATAGGCATTCTTGCCCAAGCATCTGAAATTATCGAAACCACCGATATAGGCACAGGCAATCATACGCTCTTCAGCCTTGTCTTGGGTTCAGGCCCGGTCATCAAGGTTACTCTGGTCCTGCTCGTCTTCTTCTCGGTCGTATCCTGGGCTATCATCGGCAGCAAGTTTCGCCAGCTCAAAAAGATCAAAAACCTCTCCTCGCGCTTCTACCAGCTCTTCTGGCAGGCCAAGTCTATCGACGCTATTGTGGCAAAGGGCACGTTCAGAAAAAGCCCCGCCTTTAATATTTTTAAAGCGGGCGTTGATACGCTGCGAGATAACAAAAGTCCCGGCTGCGCCACACACATCGATCGAGAGATACGCCGCGCTGCCGAAGTGGAAATAGAGCAGATGGAGTATGGCGTGCCGTTTTTGGCCACAACTGTCACGGCAGCTCCGTTCATCGGCCTGTTTGGAACAGTGTGGGGAATTCTAAACGCCTTCTGGAAGATCGGACGCACAGGCGCTTCCAGCCTTGCCATCGTAGGTCCCAATATCGCCGAGGCCCTCATCACAACAGCGCTGGGCCTTATGGCAGCAGTGCCCGCGCTTATTTTCTACAACTTCTATGTAAACAGGATCCGCCTCATCTCAAAAGACTTAAACGACTTTGCAGACGATCTGGGCGTCAGGATAAGGCGCGAGTACTTTAACGCATCGTAGTTTGGAGGGCAGCACAATGCTGATACACGGCGGCAAAGGCCAAAACAGATTGCTCTCCGAGATCATCATCACACCTCTGGTCGATGTGGCCCTGACATTGCTCATCGTGTTTATGATTACCGCGCCGCTTTTGCAGCAGGGGCTTCCCGTCAACCTGCCAGAAGCCGCAGCACCGGCGCTCAAGCGCACAAAGACCGATGTGATCATCTCGATCATGGGCGATGGAAACATTTATATCGGCGATGACAAGATAGTGATCCCGGATGAAGAGATAGAAGGAAGGCTTTTGGCCATCTATCAGGCAAAGGATCAGAAAGACCTCTTTATCAAGGCCGACAAAAATGTGCGCTATGGCAAAGTCATAAGGGTCATGTCTTTAGCGAAAAAAGCAGGTGTAGATCGCATAGGCATGATCACCCAGCCTGAGATCGAAGAATCCATCAAATAAAACAAGGAGAGGGGGAGTGATAACTAAGGTCTCCGCATATCCATATAAACTGCGGCGAGCAATCGTTATCTCGGCAATCGCGCATGTTGCGATCTACGCCCTCTTTACAGCTGCACCCGGGCTTCGCACCCCTCTATATGAAAAACCCATAAGAGTAACATGGGTCGAGCTGCCCAAAGGAACAAGCGACGAGATCGGCTTAGGCATTAAAGAGACTAAGACTCTGCCAAAGACAACGCTCGAGGAACAGAAGAAACTCCTTGAGCCAAAGCAGACAGCACTTGAAGCTAAGAAAGAAAAAACGGAACTTGCAAAAAAAGAAATGCCTGAACCCAGACCTAAAATGACACTGCCCGATAAAACAAAAGTGAGGCGCGCTGAAACTCCCAGGCCCAAGCCAGTGAGCAACAAGATGGCACAGGCCCTGGCCAAAATCGATAAACAATTGGCAGAACGCTCGGCAGTTCCAGAAGCAGCGCAGATAGGTGTTAGCGGCGAAGGCTATAAATACGGAACCGGCACTAAGCCGCTTAAGTCTCTGCCTTCTGATCCTGAGTATTTAAAATATCAGGCTCAGGTTCGCTGGAAGATCATGCGCGAGTGGATCGTACCAGCAAAATTTACTGAAGAAGGCTCTAGGCTAAACGCGCGCATAGAGGTAATGATAAACATGGATGGTGATGTGGTATCTGTTCGGTGGGCATCGCGCTCTGGCAATGCCAGCTTTGATCAGTCGGCGTTAAGAGCAGTGAAAAAAGCCTCGCCCTTTCCCAAACCGCCCGACAAGCTGGCCTGGGAGGCTTATAATGAGGGCTTTCTTGTAGATTTTGATCCAAGAATCAAGGCGAAATACTGAAAAACCAGCAATACGAGAAAGGCCAGCAACGCCAGCAACGTAAAATCAAAAAAAGGCATTGAATCCTTATCTGACTTATAGAATATTGCGCGCATTAAAAGAAAGGGATGTCACTCATGAAAAAGATTTTTGCTCTCATAATTTTTGCAGCCGTTTTGTTTCCGCTTTCTGCACGTGCGCGCATATACATACCTATTGATCAGCCATCGACAGAGAAATTTCCCATTGCCATCACTGATCTCCAAGGCGGAGACACGGGCGAAGATATCTCAGAAATCATCCGCAACGACCTTAATTTATCTGGCTACTTTAGAATAATTCCGCCTTCGTCTTTCAAGGATGTGGCTAAGAAAGAAGGCATTTCACAGGATGATATAGGCTTTGGTTACTGGACTGCTATCGAAGCCCAAGCCTTGGTAAAAGGAGAAGTAAAACGCGAAAAAGGAAAACTCTCTATAACAGTCAGGCTGTTTGATCCATTCCTGCGCGAAATGCTCGTAGGCAAACAATATACAGCAGAGAAAAAGCATTTGCGCGAGGTGGCTCATCGTTTTTCAGATGAGATCATGCACGCCCTCACTGGCATTCCTGGCGTATTCAACACAAAGATCGCCTATACGGCAATAACAGGCAAAGGGCAGAAGGGCATATATGTAATGGACATGGATGGCTACAACCCATTTGCCATAACAAAAAACAAGTCGCTCAATCTAAGCCCAAGTTGGTCGCCAGACGGCTCACAAATCGTTTACACATCTTATATCAAAGGCGACCCTGATCTCTATATAACGAAATTAGGAAGCAGAAACATGCACAAAATAACCTCGCGCATGGGCAGCAACATCACTCCTTCTTGGTCGCCCAAAGGAAGCCCAATTGCATTTGCCTCTTCTCTTACGGGAATAAGTAACATTTTCACAAAGAATCCTTCAGGAGGAAAAGCGCATCCCCTCACAAACACCGAATGCATAGACATAGCACCGTCCTACTCCCCAGATGGAGGATCCATAGTATTTGCCTCTGAAAGGGCTGGTGGACTGCACTTATATAAGATGAATGGCAACGGTGCTGGAGCGCATAGGCTAACTTTTGTTGGATATCAAAACGACATGCCAAACTGGTCGCCCATGGGCGATAAGATCGTTTTCGCAGGCCGTGATATGGGAACGTTTGACATATTCATAATGAACGCTGACGGCACAAACATACAAAGGCTCACAGTTGGCGCAGGCAGCAACGAACATCCTTCATTCTCGCCAGATGGCAGACTCATAACGTTTTCATCAACCCGCGCTGGAGGCCCTGCTGTCTTTCTCATGAGAGCCGACGGCTCAAACCAAATGCGCATATCAAAGGGTAATGGCCTTTTGCCCTCCTGGGGCCCACAGAAAGAAAAGAAAGAAGAGACAAAATAAAAATTCCAAATTCCAAGCACCAAATAACAAATAAGCACCAAATTCCAAAACCCAAATTCCAAACAAAACCTCTTTGATTCGGTGTTTTGGTCATTGGAATTTGGAGCTTGTTTGGAACTTGGAATTTGCACTGCTGTCGCGTTAGAACTGCTTGTTTTTCATGGATGTCATTGCGAGCAAAGCGAAGCAATCCCCTTATAACCTGTGTTTGCGGGAGATTGCTTCGTCGCTAAACGCTCCTCGCAATGACACCTAGACATGAGAAAAA
>JBDRBN010000003.1:0-34530 GCA_043822785.1 Pseudomonadota bacterium | reverse complement strand
CCCTCAAAAACCACTGCATCGTTGATTTCGCGAGGAACAAGAGTTTCGAAGTAGAAGCGAAGAGGGCCATCGCCTACTATGATAAGCCTGGTGTTGGGATAATGCTTGTGTGTCTTAACAAACGCGGCAATCAAAGTATCCAAGCCATTTCTGGTATCAGGTCTGCCCAGAAAAAGGATGTTGAACTTTCCGTCGTCAAACTTGTCTATCTTCTTTGCATCTTCCACCCACCAGTCCACGTCCACGCCGTTTGGAATGACGTCGAATTCAACATCAAATTGAGACTGGTTTTCAGTTGCACAACACTCTGACACAGCGATTCGGCCTGCCATGCGATTAAGTTGCGTCTTACAACCGTGCTTATACACCCTGTAATACAGGTCATCGCTCATGCACGTATGAAACGTAGCAACTACTGGCACTGTGGCGTGTATGTTTGCAAGAAGTGGAAGAGTAGGAAAGAGTGGCGAATGCAGATGCAACAGATCAAACTGCTCGGCAGCAAGCGCCTCTTTCATCCGCCGGGTCAGCCCAAAACCCATTGTTACCCTGCCGCAGGATCCATTGAAAAACACAGGCACGGATCTGCCTATGGTAATGATCCTATCGGTTATTTCTGGCTCACACCCTACTTTGCCTGCGTTTCCAGTGATTATGCGAAAATCATGGCCTTGCCGCACAAGCTCCTTGGAGAAGTGGTACACGTTCTCCGTAATTCCTCCAAGCGTGGGGTAAAAGTATTCTGTGACGATTCCTATCTTCATTGATAATTCAGGGGGTTATCGGTGAAATCATGGGCTTTGTCAACAAACGCAAGGGCAGCGAGACAAGCGAGACAGGCGAGACAAGCGAGAAACGTGTTTAAAATATACCTTTCTCGCCTTTCTCGCGTTTTTTATTGTCTTAAGGATCTCATCGATATACATATCCACGACTATGGCAACGAAGAGGGAATCGATTCATACACCTGCTTTGGCTCCCAATATAGAAAAAGCGATTTTAGACCTAAAAGAGTGTGGTTTTTCGTTTTCTGCAGCACTTAAATGGGTCAAAGAGCTTTTCTTGTTTCGCGTGGCTACGCTGGGCTTTGACCTCATCATCCTCATGATCATGACCCTTCTGCTCGTTGCCACGGTCGTGGCCATGGGCGGACACATCCGTTTTTTGCAGGCAACTGTGGCACTGCCCCTTAGCATCATGACCGCTGCAATAGTGGTGAAGGCGCACCAAAAACCAGGCGAATGGCGCAGCGAGGTTGCCCGCATATTGCGCGATTGGGTGCCATTTCTCATCATCGTTTTTATCTATGAGAACATGCATGACGTGGCAGGTCAGGCTATGGATTTTGACATCGCAGGCCTGCTTCACAAATGGGATATAATGCTATTTGGTTTAGAGCCAACGATCTGGGCCCAGAAAATTCACTCGCCCTTGGCTACTGATCTTCTTTCCATTTCCTATGCACTCTATTTTGCCGAGCCGCTGTTCATAATGTTTTTGCTCTCAACGTGGGAGAAGCGCAAAGAATTCCGCCATATGGCGCTATGCCTCACGTTAACGTTCATCCTTGGTTTTCTCGGTTATGTATTTTTGCCCGCATCTCCGCCAAGATATTTCATAGAGCATCTGTTCACTGATCCTGTGCGACTGCATGGCGTGTTTCTGTTCGGTCATCTTCAGGACGCATGGGATGGGCTTTCTGTGATAAGCGGCGGTGCATTTCCAAGCCTGCACGTGGGCATTTCTGCGGTGGCGCTGATCTACGCGTTTAAATATCGAAAACTCAATCGTACTTGCCGGCTCATTTGGTATGCTTATGTGCCGCTGGTCGCTAGCCTGTGGTTTTCCACCATCTATTTAAGACATCATTGGGCCATCGATATCTTCGCAGGCTGGGCTGTGGCTTTTGTCGCATACTTGGGCGCAGCTAGTTTGATGCGCGTCTGGGGGAGGCTGCGTGCGCGGTACGGGCTTCCATTTTAGGATCCAATCGTGACTCCAATCGGTCATTTCATGTGCCAGGCAGCAGTAGCAGGAAACATCGATCTTACGACCGAAAAGGAGACCTATCTCTGCTTTGCATATTATGCATTCTTCCTGATCGTGTTTTGGATCTGTTCTCATCTGTTTGCGCCAGGCACGTGGGCCATGTACCTTCATGATCAGTTCGGCAATGCAGCTCTTGTCTTTTTTCTTCTCTATTGGGGAAGAAAGGATGAGCGCAGACAATCGTTTGTATGCATCATGATCGGCGGCCAGATATTGGCAGCTTATACGCACATGTTCGATGTGATAGCGCTCAAGATTCTTGGTGAGGTTCCAATAGGGATGTGGCGTCCGCACAACATCCTTCATACACCCATAGCCGCACTCGTCATACCGCTCATCGCCCTCCCGATAGTGCGTTTTCTGATGAAGGGCCCAAGCGTAAAAAAGGCCTATTTTTTTCTAGCGCTCGGTTATTTTCTTCACATTTTTGCAGATACCATTACATATGATTACGGCATCTATCCGCTTTGGCCTTTAAGCCCTTTTAACATTTCTCTGGTCGAGTTCTTTCAGCGCCCTGATTGCGTAAGCAGATTTTTGGGCAATCCCCTATACATATTCCAGAAATCCACCCAGGAAAATATAGATGGATTTATCGTATATAAGGCTGAGGTTCTGGTGAATCTTCTGCTCGTCGCACTGTTCATGATCAAAGGGGCAACCCGACGACTTTTTAGATTTCAGGTTACAAGATGAGCTCATTTCTTGAAAATATCTTTTGCCGTTATCTGGGCTTTGCCAACAAGCATCGCTTGGCATGCGCGATCGTCATCGCAGTTCTGTTCGTGGTTTCGCTTTATCTCGCATCTGGCCTTAAGCTTCGCAGCTCATTAAAAGAGCTTCTTCCAGAAAATTCTCCAAGCGTCGTCTATCTCGATCGTATGCTGGATAGGGTAGGGGGCATATCGGTTTTGACCGTCGCTGTGGAAAGCTCTGATGTGGCTGCCAACATGAAGTTCATAGATGATCTGAATGAGAAGTTAGCAGAGCTGCCCACGGATGATGTGCGTTATGTGATCGCCAAGGTCGCAGAGATTAAAAAGTTCTATGAAGATAACATGCTTCATTATGTGAACTACGATGATCTGAAGACGCTTTACTCGAGAATAAAGAAGCTTGTCGATTATGAGAAGTTCAAGCGCACACCTTTTTTTCTTGATCTGGAGATGGAAGAGCCGCCACTGAGTTTGAGGTATCAAGATATAGAGGAGCGCAACAGAAAGAACGTCAAGATGCCGCTCGCTGTATATGAGGATTACTATGGTGGCGAGGACGGGCATTTTCTCATGCTCATGGTTCGGCCTCATGGCACATCCATCGCTGTTGATAAGGCCAGAGCGCTCATCAAAAAAGTTAAGGGCATTGTGGCCAGGCTTAATCCTACATCTTACTCGCCTGACATGAAGGTGGGCTATTGCGGAAACTTAGTCTCGACAGTTGAGGAATACGACACGCTTAAGAAAGATATGTTTTCAACTGCTGGGCTTTGTATCTTTCTTGTATGCGGCGCCATAGCTCTTTACTTTTTGCGCTTGCGCATAGTTGCATTTCTCGGTGCAACCCTGCTCATAGGCATTACATTTACGTTTGCAGTCACGCGCATCACGATCGGTTATCTTAACGCGCAGACCGCTTTTTTGGCTTCGATCATAATCGGCACCGGTATCAACTATGGCATCATCCTCATGGGCAGATACTTGGAAGAGAGAAAGTCCGGCACAGGACCCAGGCCTGCGATGGAGCATGCGCTGGCTGCTACTGCAGTGCCCACATTCTTAGCTGCCGCCACAACTGCTGTGTCTTTCTCCATCCTGATGATTGCCCAAGTTCGCGGACTTTCGCAGTTTGGTTTTATCGGCTCAGTCGGCGTTATGCTCTGTTGGCTATCAACCATGTTATTCCTTCCCCTTATGGTGGTGATATCAGAGCGCGTCGTTGGCCTTTTTAGAAAACTCTCTCCACCTAAACGCAAGAGCGCACTCTTTCCAGAGGTGGATCGTATCCTTTCTCACTCTCCTGTAGTCATAGTGGCCTTCTTTACGATCGTTGCGATAGGGGCTATTATTATTGTTCATCGTTATATCCCCAACTCCATAGAGTACGATTTTTCAAAGCTCAGAAACAGTACATCTGCGATAAGCGGGACTGAAGCGTTGGAGAGGCGGGTATCAAAGCTTTGGGTTGGCTCTATGACACCGGCAGTGGTTTTGCTGGATAAGCCAGAGGATGGCCCGGTAGTGTGCAATGCAGTGATGCGCCAGAATGCAATGCGCCCTCCAGCAGAGAGGATGGTGGATAACTGCGTGAACGTCTATGATCTTTTGCCAAAGGATCAAGACGAAAAAGCTGTGGTGCTGAAACAATATGATAAACTTTTGAGCGAGCAATGGATTGGCCAGGTAGGTGGTCAGCTTGGTCGCCAGCTGCAGGCGATGAAGAAGTCGCTCAAGAAAACATTTTTGGGCATTGATGATTTGCCAAAGGATCTTGTGCGCAATTTTGAGGATCTTCATGGGAACATTGGTACGTTTGCATTTATCAATCCAAGATCCGGCATGCCCCTTAGCGATGGCCGCAATCTCATAAGGTTTGCCGATACGATTAGAGACATCGACCTGCCAGACGGACGGGTAGTTCATGCTACAGGGGAGTCACTTATATTTTCAGATTTGGTTAAGATAGTTAAGAAAGAAGCTCCCATTCTGATGTTGGCGTCCTTTTTTGCTGTTTCGATATTCGTTCTTTTCATAGCAAGAAAAATGAGCCAGGGCTATGTGATCATAGCCTCTCTGATCTGGGTCGTTTTTGTGATGGTTGCTGCGATGTCGCTGTTTGGCATTCGAATCAACTTCTTCAATTTTATTGCATTGCCTCTTACCTTTGGGGTTGGCGTGGATTACGCCATAAACATTGCTGCGCGATTTCATGAGAAGAAGAGAAGCAGGACTTACGATATCATACGCCACACAGGCGGTGCTGTAGCGCTTTGCGCTTCTACCACCATCATAGGCTATTCTGTTCTTACAAAATCAACGAATCAGGCTGTTGCACAGTTCGGATTTATGGCTGTGATAGGAGAATTTGCTTGCATCTTCTCAGCTATGCTTCTGGTGCCGGCGGTCATCATACTTGCGATGCGTATAAAGGAGCAGAGGGCAGGGCGCCGAAAAAGAGATGCAAACGAACTCTGCGAGGAATCATGAGATCATATCTCACATATCTGCTCATATTCATCTTTTGTATGGTCATGCCTGTTTCTTCCCATGCGTGGACCAGAAGCACATCAAACGTACCTTGCGACAATTCGCTCTATCGCGATCTTGATAAGCTCGTGGCATTTGGTTTGGTGGAGCCGCCCATAGTGGGCCAGCGCCCTTATCCCAGGTCTGAGTTTGCCAGGATGACTGCCGAGGCCATAAGGAATTTTGAAAAGAATGAAGCAGACGCAGCTCGCGCAGAATCGCTTGATGAGTTCATAAAGAGAAGCAAGAGAAGCAGGGAGACAAAGATCGTTTTGGAAAGGCTGGAAGACGAGTTTCAAGAAGAGCTGATCGATATGGGCGCTGCCCCTGGCGAGAGAATGAGGTATCGTCTTCATCCATTTGAGAAGATTAATTTCTACGCAACATATCTTAACAGCCCTCCTACGACGATCCCGGTAAACAACGGCAGAGGCAGTATCAACGCAGTGATCAATCCGCTTAAGGATTATGATCTTGGCAGACACCCGATAGATGGATTTCTCAACGCCGAGGAGTTGGTTGGTCGATTTCAAGCAGGCAGATTTATCTCAGGATATGCGCGGTCCAGGTTTGAAGTGGATATGTATCGCACTGATGACATGACCGGACATGCATATCTTCAAAACGGTTATGCAACATTCAAGGCAGGAAACTTTAGCATGGAGGTGGGGCGCGATTCCATGCTGTGGGGCTTTGGCGAGCGGGGTAGCCTTTTGTATTCTACTAACGCAAGGCCGCTCGACGGCTTTTGGTTAACCAATCCCACGCCAGCGCGTCTGCCTTGGGTATTTAAATATTTAGGAAGATGGCGCTACACGCTCTATGCAGCCAACTTTGGGCCTGGATATTCAAGAAAGTGGGCCTGGCTTGCAGGTTATAAGCTAAGCCTTGCGCCGGCAAAGTATGTGGAGCTGGGATTTGGCCATGTAGTACAAATCGGCGGTGAGGGTATGCCTACACCTTCTGCCATAGATGTGATCGGCGAGTTCTTTGGATTTAGGCCTGCGGGCACAGACCCCAGTTCGCCCAATCTCTCAAACCACAGCTTTGAGATAGACTACATGGTGCGCATACCCCAGCTAAGGGGTGTTATGCTCTATGGCAACATAGCCATTGAAGACAAATGGAAATCCATCAAAAAGACCCTAAAGCAGGGGTGTTCATATTTGTGGGGAATTTATTTGCCTGCTATAAACCCCTCTGGTTCTGCAGATCTTCGCATCGAATATGTAAAAACTAGTCCGCTTCAGTATCGCCACGGTCTATACTCCGACGGTTGGACACTCAATAGGAGAATCATCGGTTCTGATGCAGGCCCTGATGCTGATGCAGTACATGCGCTGTTTCGCAAAACCATTTCGCCAAAAATATGGTATGGCGTCACCTTTGGCTGGGATTATAGGAGGTCGGATACTTACACCGAACTCGTAAATCCAAACGGCACTGCTGGCGATGTGGTGAAGATTGCATCAGGCCCGACCGAGCAGCGCCTTCGCGGGCTCTTTGACATAGACTGGCAGATGAAAAAGCATCTGGGCTTGCACTTAACGCTCGGTTACGAACGGGTGGGTAACCTTAACTTTCAGCAAGGAGTTGATCGCAACAACTACCTTGGTGGTCTTGAGATCAAGCTCGACCTTGATCGCTATTTTGCTTTTGCTCGTAATTGAGCGTTATGATAAAAACGCTTTGTGACTAATTCCACTTCTCCACGTGCTGAGCTCCTCGCCATACAGAAGAAGCTGTGGCGGTGGAACAAAGACCTCATAGATCACTCCATTTTGGTGCGCGAGCCTGGCTTTAAAAGCTACGAGCGGGCTTATAAGCACGCAGTGCGCGATTATGAGCGCATAGCTGACCAAAGTGAGATGATAAAGGCCATACTTAAGGCCGATATCATATATATAGGCGACTATCATACCTGCAACCAATCCCAGCGCTCTTTTCTTAGAATCCTCAAGGCAGTGGTGAAGAGGGATAAAAACTTCGTCATCGGCATGGAGCTGTTGCACAGCCGGCACCAGAAAACCCTTGATCAGTATCTTTCAGGAAAGATAGGTGAGAATACGTTTCTTGCGCGCATTTGCCTTCAGGAGCATTGGGTGTTTGATCTGTGGAGCAACTTTAAGCCGCTCTTTGACTTCTGCAAGTATCCTCACATTCATATGCTGGCCATAGATGCAGCGCCATTGGGCTCTGAAGTTCACGAGCGCGATGAGGCAGCGGCAAAAGTAGTGACCCGCTTTATAGCTGAAAATCCCAATAAGCGCATGTTCGTATTTATCGGCGATCTGCACGTTGCGCCCCAGCATTTGCCCAAGGACATGAAGTGTGCACTCAATAAGTATGATCTTAAATTAAATGAGCTCATTCTATATCAGAACAGCGAATCCATATTCTGGAAGCTAGCTGAATGCGGGCTCGATGACAGCGTAGAAGTGGTGCGCCTCTCAGACGGCAACTTTTGCAGAATGCATACTCCTCCAGTGGTGAGCCAGCGCTCCTACCTAAACTGGCTCGAGCACGAAGAGGGCGAAATAGATTATGCAGATGCAAAATCCAGCTTCATGGAGATAGTCGACCGCATCTGCGGGTTTTTGAATATTCGTCTTGGCAAAAAGCGCGACAACGTAGAGGTCTTCACATGCGGGGATCTGAGTTTTCTAAAGAAGCTTAAACAGAGCGGTTCGTTTACCAAAAAAGAGTTCGAGACCATAAAACGCCAGATCTTGGCAAGCGAGAGCTACTATATTGCAAAGACCAAATTCGTTTACCTTGCAAACCTGTCGCTCAATCATGCAGCAGAGGAGGCTGCGCATTTCATTAAGAACCTGTGTTCTGGCGAGGAGGAGCCGAGAGAGACTATCGATGCGTTTTATGCAAACATCTTGCACGAGGCGCTGGGTTTTTTTGGCTCTAAGATCATCAACCACAAGCGCAAGTGTTATCACGAAAAGGATTTTGCAAACCTTTTGGCCTATTTTAAAACCGTGCGCGTAACTCGCGAGAGAAAGCTAGAATACGAGACCGCGCACCTGGTTACCGAATACAAGAGGCTAGAGAAGCGCGGCATGGCCCTGGCTAATGCAGATATTTTTCACAGCAGGATGGATCTGTTTATGTCGCTTACTCACGCTCTTGGGTATATGCTTGGCGATAGGCTTTATTATGGTCTTGTTTCTGGTGCCGTGAAAAAACCCCTTATCCGCGATCTCTTCTACAATCCATGGGCAGAAGAAGGTGAGCCAGTGGAGGCCTATATGTATCTCTACAACCGCCTCAAGAAAGTAAGGATCCCGAAGAGGATGTGAATTCAGTGACCAGTGATCAGTGACCAGTGATCAGTGACCAGTGATCAGTGACCAGTGATCAGTGACCAGTGACCAGTGACCAGTGATCAGTGATCAGTGACCAGTAACCAGTGATCAGTGATCAGTGACCAGTGATCAGTGATCAGTATGTCATTGCGAGCTTGCCATGATTTTTGGCGGGCGAAGCAATCCCCGAGTGGTGACTTAAGTCCTCAATAAAGCCGTATAATGTTCTCTCTTCTCTAAGTATCAATTCTATCCACTAATTCCATTATAATATCCAGTAGTTAATCGCAAGGCATAATCGGCTTATTGGCACATAACTTGCTTCTATATGCAGTGCAGCTCCCCCAATTTGGGGGGTGCAGGGAGCTAGTTGATGCCCATATTTGGACTAGAAATCTTGTTAGCTAAGGCTGCTTATGCACTCTCAAAAAGTGCGTCAGCAGATTCTACGGATAAGTCTGCGTCTGATGCCAAGGATTCCTCAAAAAAGGACAGCACAAAGACCTCATCGAACAAAGATAGCTTTGGTAAACCACCTCCATCTGGTCCTGATAATGCTTCCTTTCGTGTTCCCACCGTACTTTCTAATCCATCATCTAAGAGTGAAGCTGAAGAGATTAGTGATAACGATGCATGGAGATACATGTGGGACGGCATCAACAATCTTTTCTTCCCATACTCTGACATCACTCCTGAAAATGCAGTTGAGAAGGGCAGATCTTACTATGAGTCCGGCGATTATGAGAAGGCAAGTGTCGCCTACTCAATTCGGATAGATGCACAGTCACGGGATTCAAAGGCCCGTCGTTTGAGGATGGAGTCAAATCAAAAGGTTCTGCAGGGTCTAAAACAAAGAGAGGAGACTGACGGGATCTCGTCTGATGAAAGGGATTATCTGCAAAAGCGCCAATTACAAATCTCTCAGCAGATTTATGCTGATCAGGCTATGTACTGGGCGGTTGAAGCTAAGAAGGAAAAGAAAAGTCTGGGAGACATCAAAAAGGTATTCGAGCAGTTACATGACGCCCCCACAGAGGAGAAGCAGGAAGTTGTCGGTGCAGTAGAGGGAATGGGGCATCAATATCTGGTCCTGGGTTCTCAAGAGTATCCAGATAAAGAAGACACAGAATTTGTTCGGAAGCAACTGAGTGGCTTGGCTGCCGACACATATGAAATATTGTCTCACTTCAGCAGCAACGATAAGACAAAGGAAATATCCCAGCGTGCGCCTATCTACGATGGTTATAAATCCCTAGCGCAGGGAAATATCGACGACGCGTTGGTTAAATTCAAAAAGATCAGAGATGCCGGGAAAGATGCGCCAGGCTTTGAAGAGGCAAATGAAATTGTCAGCAATATTGAAAACAATCAACTTAGGCGAATCAACCTCTACGCCCTGGAAGCCTGGAAAGCATATATCCATGAGGGAGAAGCGGTAGAATCCAGGGAGGCAAATGGCTGGGTTGCACAGACGTATCTATTTTATGAAATGGCGAGCGGCAAGGATGAGACAATTGAGGACCGGGTGGCAAAGAGATGGGGATTGGAAAGAGATCTTCATAATGTAGTTGTTGAAAGGATTCTCTCCGGCGAACAAAATACTATTCAAGAAGCGCTTAAAGATATTGAGAAAAACGGCCCGGCAGAATTTAGCGACCGTGCGCGCAAAATCTTGGCTGAGCAGCATACAAATACCAATGACTCAGGATACGTACTTCCTCATCTCGTCGCATATGCTTCAGAGCTTAATCCCAGCGCTTTAGCAGGTCGCGCTCTACTCGATGAGGGTGCCATGTTGGATAGTCAATATTTTGCAATATCTACTCCTGCAGCCATCTATTCTCTGGTGGGCGAGACCACTAAAGATTCCACAGTAAAAGCAGATGCAAAGGCGTACATGGCATCCTTGGAAAAGGAAAAGGGTCTTGGAGATGTAGTAGTAAGCCTCTACCGCTCCGAGTCATTGGAGATGATGGCGCTGGACATCGTGACATTTAAAGCCGCAGGTACAGTGGGAACCAAAGCAACTATTCGTGCCTTAGAGGGGCTTGGGAAGGCAGGAGTTGTAGGACGAAGGGGCGTGATTTTGGCGGAGGCTGCGGGAGTTACTTCAGAAGCCAGCATTCTATGGGGAATTGGCGAAGTGCGAGAGGGGGCTTTTCAAGATGTTAATCAGGTCTATACGGCTGGGCATATGTCCCAAAATTATGGCGCGGATCTGATAATGATTGGTTTACTCAAAGGTCTAGCGCCCAGAATCGGCGCATTAAGTGCAAGAGCTGCACGTGGTTTAGGCATGGTAAAGAATGGTGGTTTGGAATTGACAGGAGCAGGAAAGGTTCTTGCTTGGGCAGGCGGACACACAGGTGGTATAGGCGCAATGTTTACTGCTAGTCAGGCAAGCCATTATCTGGGTTTGCGGCAGGCTGCATCTGAGGATTGGAAGGCCGGGCTTGCAATCGATGTTTATACTTATGTGAAATACGCTGTTGCACAAAAGGCAATCAGCGGAAAGGGCGTTTCCAAGGAACATGCTGAACACGCAAAACTCGCAAGCCTTAAGGCTGCAATGCTGGCGGAAGGTGCGGTAAAGAGACTTGGTTATACACCCAAATCACGTACTCCAGAAGGGGATCCCATCTATGCTGATCCGGCAGCTCAATCGCTTTATCTGAAGCTGACCATGTATTCAATTCAGATTCCGGATTTTAATTCCAATAAGTTAACTGATTTACTCAAAAGAGGGCGCATTAAGGAGGCAAAACAATATGCGGGCCGCTTTGGACTGGTATTAGATGCAGATGGCGTTCGTGAGATGAATTATCACGAAACACTGGCAGGAGAGGAAACAAAAGCAGCGAATGAGTCACAATCACCGCCTGATACAGTTCCAGAAGTGGATCCACCTACAGTAAAAAGGCCAGGGCCTGGTGAGCCCTATGCGTCTCCGGACACTACGGGCGTTATGGGGCACGAGGGCTGGGTTCGTGTGGACGGAATGCAGCCTGTCAATTCTCCTGCTGATTTGCCTTCGAAGATACAGGCGCTGGGCAAGTTCATTAAGGACAACCCCAATACTCCAGGAGTGGATCAAGTAGCGCGCCTATATAATGAAGCAAAAGTCCAGTACGATGCATTGGATAAAAGCGGCGCCCTAAATAATCCGAACACCGATACCAAATACCGGTTGTTCGATATCGATCGGCTCTTGAATCAGGCAATAAAGATCCAACAAGCCGCAAGACCCGCCGGCGGAGGAGTAGGTGATACAGTCGTGATGTCGAATCCTGATGTCGGAAATACGATCGTGATGGATGAGCCGGCATCAGCTCCAAAATCCAGCAGATCTGCGCCTGATACAGAAGTGCCTAGTACGGAAAGGGATTCTTTGGGCGCAGCGCCGACTGAGCGCAGGGCTGCAAATGGGTCTCGACCTGCGGCCGAGGCCGAACTCCCCGAGCTTTCTGACGTTAATAAATTCCTCGATATGTACAAAGAGTCGACAAGGAAGGCCATAAAAGGTGAAATGGGCAGAAGCAATGACTCAGAGAGAGCCGCAGCAGAAGGGTTTCTCAATGGGCTAGGTGCGTTGGAACGCCTTGTTGGAGAATACAAAGCACTGCGTAAGATAGCGGGCGAAAAACCAAATAAAACGCAGCAGAGAAACCTTGATCGAATGCTGAAAGAGGCAAGCGACAAAGTGGATCAACTCAAGCAATCAGATTATTACCAGACGAAGCTCAATGAGCCTACTTTAGCATCTGCACAGGATGTTATACCTCCCAGACCACAAGAGCCTGTTAACGTTGGATTCATTCCTCCTTCAGAACTCAGAAATGATCCTAACCACAAGCCGCTTCCTAGGGGCCATAGTCTGAATCAATCGTTTGATGAGTCCGTACTCCAAGAATTCCTCGGTGGATTCAATGAGGGAACACCGGCAAGGAACAAACTCGATTCTATTGCTAGAGGCAATGGGGAGTTAAAAGACGCAGCCGATATTTTCTTACGAGATCTTGGCACATTAAAAGACTACGTTGAACAATACAATGATGCACGCAGGTTGTCAGACGAGGCTCCAGAAGATTTCGGCCGCCAACAGTTGGCGCGCAAAAAACTGGGACAAGCGCTCAGTAAGATGCAGCAGGTCAGGGAGTATTACGAGAGAAACTTCAGTCCTGCTGAATCTGGCAATGAGCAGTCTAGTGTGCCGATCCCTTTGCAAAATCCTCGCCAGTCCGTGCCTGTATCGGATAGGGTTCCAGAATCATCTGTAACAAGGGATGTGCCAGCTGAAGCCATGAGGGCAGCAGCTGCAGATGCGTCGTCTGAATCTCGCCCCACGAATTCATCGAAAATGTACGTTGACGAGCTAGAGATAAATTCATTCCTTGGCAATCAGGAATCAGAGACCTTCCTTGATGCGTTTACTAGAGATAAGAATTGGAGACCGTTGGCAGAGCAATACCGCCTCGGACTGCAAGCTCTAAGAGCTCGAGCTGATGCTTATGAGAAGATGTATCATGAGTTGATTAAGGATCCATCCAATCTAAGCTTGAAGCAAAGTATGCAGGAACATCTGAAAGAAACATATGAGAAAATGGAGGCACTCAAGCAATCGCCGTTTTACAAAATGGATACAGCCTACCGTGTATGGAACAATGAGTCCTTGGTAGCCGAACTAGGACCTCTGGCAGACGCATTCGTGCATTGCGATATAACTAAAAAGTCTGCATCCGTCTATAGGCTTAGAGTTGATCGACAGAAATTAGCGACTAGATTAGCCTCTAATTATGGACCTGAAGTTCTTGAGAACATTCCGCTTGATGTTTTTGAGAATGCCCTGAGGGACCTAAACAGAGATCCACGGCGCGACCCCGACGGTTATCAACCTACTGCTCTTTTTGAGCGCGTCCCGGTTAGAGGATTTAAGAACATTCCAATACAAGAATTTGTTACGATAGATGTTAAGGTCACTTCTCAAGAGCAAGTCCAGGAGCTGATCAGCGAAATGCAGAGCAAGGGCATCAAAGTCGTTCGCAATGACGTGAGTGATCATGCGACAGAACTCACTGTAACCCTTCCCTTGCCAAAAACGCGCGGGTCAGGGGGTGCGCCTGCAACTGATCGGGCATGGCAACCTAACCAAGTTCGCACCGGCGGCGTGCTGAAATTCACTGTTCAGGTAGAAGTCCCTGCTGAGTCCGTCGAAGCAGCGCCCAATGCACAAGAGGCAGGCTAACCCATTGAGCGTGCAATCTTTTGCGCTCCCTCTAGGAACCATTTCAATTTTTCGATATCCTTTGAACGATGAGGCAGGTGTTCCCAAACAGAGGCAGCCGCACCTATCTCTTTAGCAACAGATTCCCAATTCGTTTGAGCCAACTGTGCCCAGGCAGTGCGCAGGTTGTTCTCGGCTGCAATATCCGGATGTTGCTCCTTGGGATGTAGCTTGCTGTATCGTTGCAGAAACGGAATCATGTGCCCATAATGAATATGCGATGCAAAGCAAGCGCGCAGCCCAGAAAATACTCGCACAGCATCATATGCAGGATCTGGTTCAGACAATAGCGCCTTTGACCATGCCCAAATCGCCTCAGCATTTAATGCCATCAAATTTTCCCGGTGCCTATGATCCAAATCATCGTACTCATTAGTTCTGTAATATAAAGTGTCGTATGCAGCATAGGCCAACTCCTTTAATAGCGCATCAGCGTCATGTCCGTGAGTGACAACATACAATGCAGCTGAATCCACGAACATATCTGCGGCACATTGAATGCTTTTGTTATCGCCGAGGTTCAATAGTAAAACAGCAGAGCGAAGCATATCTTCGCCAATACCTCGTCCGATAACTGCCGCGGCTAACTCGGGAACTTGAAAAGACGGATTCTTTATCTCCTTAAGTATTGCAGGCGCTTGGTCTATCTCAGCCTGTAATGCCCGATATACTGTGTCAAAAGACTTCTGCTCCTTGCGTGCAGAATAAAAGAGCTCCCTTACTTTGGACATCTGCCTGGAAAGATATGAATTATGCCTCTGCACTATTGGCACATCGAGCAGGGTTTGGCGGGGTGGATTATGGAGTAACCTTTTATCAGACGACCATGCTATTGTTGGCGAGGTGCTAGGGTCATCCATTCCTTCTATGCATGTAGGAAAAAGCCCCACGCCCCAGCGCGTAAGAGATGTTAGAAAGATGCGGGGAAAGCTGGTGCTCGTGAGCATGCTGGTTGCAGCATTACACACAATATTCCTCCTTACAGCCTAGAAAGTGTCCGACACTTCTAATCACAAAAAAACTTTATTTATCAAAGCGTTAACCGCTTCATCCATCTTCTTATTTTCTTATCGGCGCCTTGATAGAAAAGTTGCGTAGAATCTATGCGCAGAGGTCACAAGCGATCTCATTTTGCTCCGTCATATGTGGGTGGATGCGAGTGGTGATGGTTAACTCGTTGAATTATAAAGACATTAGCTTCCTCAAATCAAGATAGATTTTCTTTATTTTTTTCGCAACTTTTTCAAATATGTGTCGATAATAAGACAGAGGGTCATGATAGACACATCAGGTTGTCTAGAATATTTCCTTAAAGGGTGGGGTACCTAACGGGGGCTATAAGCATATGCCATGTACTAGAACAAACATTTGCAGCACACCGAATATGACCTGTCCGCCGGAATGTGACAACATTCTAATGAATGGCGTCAGGAATCTTGATGAACAGCCAAATACCTGCGAAACGGTAGATAAGCTTGCAAAGAATAGAGAGGCCAATACCCAGGGAGGAATCTGTTGGGCAAGATCTGGTATATGGCGCTCTTTTGAATCCTGGCACACGATCAGAGAGATCGATGAGATTGAGAATCCAACACCAGGCAAAGAGGAGTCATCTGTAGAGCCCGCACCCATTGCCATGCCTTCACCCACAGCTCCCAAGCAAGAGAGCAACTGGCTGCTATCAGCAGGCATACTGGCTGGTGTTATTGTAGGAGGCGCTACTGCGGTCTATTTAGGCCGCGGACCGCTGCTCTCGTTGGCCCAAGGCCTGCGCAAGGTTCTTCCGGCAGCAGTCAGAGATATTAGTTCAGGCATAAGGAGCCTTGCCGATTCTATCAGGGTTTCTCGCGCTTTAGCAGCTGAGGCACAAATGGAAGCCGAGAAGCTTGCACCTTTGCTGCGCATTCATCAGGATCTTCTGCGTTTTGAAGAGTACAGAAGACTTTCAGATGACGTGAAGATGGAAAAGCTTTCGATTCTCGCTGAAGGAAACTTTGATCTGGATATAGATGGTATCAAAATTGAACCAAATCAACCTGAAAAAAGGCTATATATATTCAGTTTAGGCGAGAGCGTAATCATAACGCAGGGCGAACTTGCAAAAGACAATGCCAAAGAAATAGTTCGTGAAAAGCTTGGAGAAATCAGTTGGTACAAAAGACTTGACGATAATGTGAGGCAGGATGTGGTAGCCAAGATTATCACGGGGGATCTCAGGCTCGATGTGAAAGGCGTGAATTGTGTTGTAGAAAAGCCGAAACCAAATTCAATTACCATCACCTCAGAAAACGGTTCTGTCCCAGCTCCAGTAAAGATCGACCTGAACAAGGGCGTTGATGCCCAATATGTGAGCCTCGTGGGCAAGGCTTACAGGGCTGTGCGCCAAAATCTACGCATAAATCCTGATCTCTTAAGGAATGCAGCATCAATGGGCATAGATACACCCAGCCTTGCAAGGCGGGTTCTGTTTTTTGAATACGATAAGATCATTGGAAGAGGTGGAGAACTGAATGCTGGTTACTTTAAGGCCAATGGCACGATAAAATTTATAGAGCAGCAAGGAACCAACAGCTTTGCTACAGTGCCTGATCCTTTAAACGTTTTTATAGGTGCAGATTTTAGAAACTCTATTTTTAGCGGACAACCTGATCGTTTGACCATACCAGGTATCCTTTCGGGCACTGACGTTCACATGGACGATAGCATGATTGATAGCAGGGCTGGGGGCATGGAACAGGTTGCTGCTCTTAGCGCTGGGCTTGATGCACAGAGCGCGGCAGAAGCCAAAAGCGGCTCGCCATCTATAGGTTATTTAGATCAAGCTGGGTTACCTGACGATCAGCGCCCAACTCTCATTCCTGATCAGCCTCGTACTGGTGGTGCAAGAACTCTTCTAACATCACAGACACAAGAACGCGAAGCGCTTTGGCAGCAGTTTATGAACTCAAAAGCAGTTCAGGAAGCGCTAGCGGTTGTGCCTCAATTGCGGGTGAGTCTCTTCTCCCCCTCACTTAAAACAGAGATTATCAATGCGCTTATGGATATGAAAAATGATCCGGGTTTGAGTGCTTTGCACATGGACGGCGATGCCTTTAAGCCGACCGCGTTTGAACATGTTATGACAATAGCTTCATCCGGACCTCCGAGCATGAGGCAAGCACAAAGAGGCACTCCTGGCCGGACTAAGGCTGATGAAAGAAGAGATACACCCAGAGCAGACAGCGATACTGTGGAGCCTGGAACAGAAAAAAACAGGGGGGCTGCCGATACGGTTAAAAAGGGTGGGCGGTAAAGGAGGTGCTGTATGGTAGGCGGCGAAACAACTATAACTCAGAATGGTTTTTACACAGTTGATAAGTCTAATTATGTAGTAGAGGACGGCAAGGGCAGCGAATTTGCAGGTGAGCAGACAGGAACCTGTAGCTCCAACATGAGCCCGGCAAAGGGCATTTCAGGTTTTTACATGAGAAATGCAGAGGAGATGCAGTGCGTAAGAGATGCTCTTGAAAAGCAAAAAGTCTCACTTCCAAAGACGGATTGGTATCTTGATAGTTTGTCCAATGTCGAAGGTGCAATATGTTATAATGCATCTAATGTAACAAGAAATCTAGACATCCTCAAAAACATGAATGTTGTAAAAAAGTGTCTTTCAGACGAAAGTCGTTCGGACAAGGATAAGAAGAGTGACGAGGCAAGGATCGAGGCGTTTGAAAAGTTCATAGATCTCCATACACCGCCTGCTATGAGCATATTCGACTATATCGAAAGAGGGCAGTATGGAAAATTTGCCTGGGAGGTCGGTAAATATGGTATTGGTAGCGTTCTAGGACTGGGTGGAATCTTTTTCGTATTTATCTATCCTGGTCCGGATATTGGTAATTTGATTAGAAAGAAATATCACAAGGATGACGACAACGATCCCAAAGACCCGCCAGCTCCGCCGCCAATCGGCGATGCAACTCGGCACGAGAAAAAGGACAATCCCCATCCGATTCAGCCTATGGAGAGGTTTCAGGTTGAGGAGGAGTACGGCTTCTGGGATGCTGCGCGCGACGTTGGAGTTACAGCACTTGTTGCGGGTGCATATATTGTTGACAATGCGCCAAAGGCAGCGGCTGTAATAGGCAATGGTGCAGCGCGATTCGGCAATGCTGCGGCCGGCGCGGCTGGTGCTGTGTTTTCATTGATCCCATCCTTTGCAGTTGATCCAGAGTGCATATCAACTCCTGGTTGTGTGGCCAATGGCGGCAAAGGCGTTCCCGAGGCATAAACCGCCACCACATACATACTATAGCGCACAAAAAACGCCCCTTGCACGGGGCGTTTTTTTATGAGTTTTTTTATCGTTTACGCAACTCGACCTTTTTTTTGCCGATAACAATATAGCAGCCATCTTCACCTAGAGCAGAGTGCACGGATAGTTTTGAAGAGGCAAAACAGAAAGCAGGGGGGCTGCCAAAACAACTAAAAGGGGTGGGCGGTAAGGAGGATTTTATGGTAGGCGGACAAACAAAAACAATTCAAGTCGAACCCCGTTGTATTCCTGGTAATAACGAGCTTATATGCACACTTAATATGCCTAAAAAGAATGATGGTTTAGTTTGTACTCCTAAGGGTGAGAAGAAAGTGGTTTGTAAAGATGGAGAAGCCCAAGGGGAAAATAACAAACATTTAGTTTGCGATATTAAGTCTGATGACTACTGGGAATGTGCTAAGAGAGAAGAAACTTTGAATGGCCTCTATACAGTGAACGAAGATAGTTTTGTTACAGGTGATGGCAAGGGCAAAGAATTTGAATCAGAGCGTGCGTATCTCTGTAATGGCCAATATAGCTCTGCGCTTTCTGTGGAGGGTACTTACTTTGAAGATGCGGAGGAGATGCAATGCATAAGAGATGGGTTTCTCGCTAAGAATATCGGTCTTTCAAAACTTGATTTTTATCTTAATGCCTCTTCTAATGTCCTGGGTGCTTTTTGCATTAACGTAAACAATATAGATAGAAATGACAAAATCTTCGAGCACTTTGATTTGGTGGAAAAATGCATTGATAAGGGCCGAGATAAAGATAAAGAAAGAATAGATGTGTTCAGGGAGTTTATTTACGGTAAAACTCCTCGAGAGGATCCTAATGCAGCTGAAAAAATATGGGATGGATTTCTTATTGGAACTGGTTTTGCTCTTGGAGGTTTCCTTGTAGGAGGAGTATTTGCGTTTAAAAAGATAGTGCGGTATTTAAAGAATGGAAAAGACGACAACGACAAGAAGGGGCCACCAGCCCCACCAATTGGTGGTGATGGAAAAGAGCCTGTGGCTGTGGACAATCCCCGACCGATTCAGCCCATGGAGAGGTTTCAGGTTGAGGAAGAGAAGTATAGTGAACCAGACAATACAGGAGATGAGATCCTAGAGTTAGCCCGACAACCTTATGATCACTTCGCGTTCGTGCGTGATATTGGGGTTGCGACGCTTCTTATAGGTACGGCTCTCTATGAAGGAGCAGCTCCGGTAGCTACCGCGTTAGCAAACGGTGCTGGAGGTTTTTTTGTGATAATAGGTGATCCAAATTGTCTATCAGGTGATTGTCCAGACCCAACCTAAGTCCGGTGTGTTAAATCGAAAAAAAACGCCCCTTGCACGGGGCGTTTTTTTATGTTTAGGGCACGAAATATGCTTCATATATCAAAACGATCTTTACTCAGTATCATTAGGGCACCTCTAAAAACCTTCCGTTTGTCATTGCGAGCGACCAACGGGAGCGAAGCAATCTCCCCGCAAACAGTGATTCTACGGAGATTGCTTCGTCGGCTTCGCCTCCTCGCAATGACACCTCAAAGGTTTTTAGAGGTGCCCATTATATTCCTCGTCATTGTGCTGCCTTTTTCCTTTGGCTGCACATCTGCCAAAAATAAAGAGCAGCTTATTATCTTCCATGCAGGCAGTCTTTCTGTGCCTCTTAAAGATATGGCAGAGGCCTTTCAAAAAAAATACCCAAACATCGAAGTAATTCGCGAAGCCTCAGGCAGCGTAACAGCTGCGCGCAAGATTACTGATCTGCACAAAAAAGCTGATGTCATGGCATCGGCCGATTATACCGTGATCGAGAATTTGCTTATGCCGAAGTACACGGATTTCTATGCCAAGTTCGCCACAAACGAGATGGCCATAATGTACACGGACAAGAGCAAATATAATGATGAAATAAACGCCCAGAACTGGCCTGAAATCCTTTTGCGCGAGGGAGTAAGTTATGGGCACAGCGATCCCAACACTGATCCGTGCGGTTATCGCTCTCAGCTGGTGTGGCAGTTGGCAGAAAAGTATTACAAGAAGCCTGGCCTATACGAGAGCCTGCGCAAAAGCTGCCCCAGAAAAAACATAAGGCCAAAGGAGACCGATCTTCTAGCCCTTCTTGAAACCGGCGAGCTGGATTATGTATTTATATACCACTCTGTTGCAGAGCAGCATCATGGCAAGTCTGTGATCCTTCCAGACGAGATCAACTTGAAATCGTCTGATCATGCTGATTTCTATAAAACAGCGAGCATAAAGATAGCAGGAGAGAAGCCTGGCGAAACGATCACTCAAACAGGCGAGCCCATGGTGTATGGCATTACAGTGCTTAAAGATGCGCCCAATTACAAAACCGCGATCAAGTTTGTTGAATTCGTGCTTGGCCCAGAAGGTAGGACCATCATGACCCAAAACGGCCAACCACCGGTCGTGCCAGCACAGACTGTGGGCAAAGTGCCAGATAAGTTAAAAGTCTTAGCTAGAAAATGAGTTCTAATGTGTCATTGCGAGGAGCGAAGTGACGAAGCAATCTCCTCAAGCCATGGAGATCGCTTCGCCCGCTAGCGCGGACTAGCGATGACAAACAGGTGGCATTTCTCGCCTTGCTGGTGCCCTTTTTTCCTCGACTTTTTTTGCTTAGTACACAATAAAAAGCCCCTCTTTAAGGAGGGGTTCAATGAAAAATAATCTCGCTGAACAAGTTGCTGAAATTGCAAAAAAATATCCCAATCCCGAGTCAGCGCTCATGCCTGCGCTGGATCTGATCCAGAGAGAGAACAACAATTACCTCTCTCCCGAGAATATCAATGCAGTCGCAGATGCACTAGGTGTCTCAGCCAGCAAGGCCTTTGGTGTGGCCACCTATTACACCATGTACAACACCAAACCTGTTGGCAAATATCATCTGCAGCTCGATAACTGTGTGCCGGCATTCCTAAGCGGATCAAATGAGATACTTACGCATTTGCAAAATAAGCTCGGCATAAAAGTTGGCGAAACCACAAAAGACAAAATGTTCACCCTCTCCACTGTAGAGGATCTAGCATCCTGCGGTACCTGCCCTGTAATGCAGGTGAATGATACCTATTACGAAAACCTTACCATAGAAAAAGTAGACGAGCTCATAGACACGCTGCGCGAGGGCAAGGAGCCGAAGCCGGACATGACAGCCAATTTCTCGACAGAATGTAATATCCTCTTAAAGAATCGCGGCAATCCAAAGGCCACAGAAATATCAGAATACAAAAAGGGCGGAGGATATAAGGCATTGGAAAAGGCCCTTAAGATGAAGTCCGAAGAGGTTACGGGCACAGTCAAAGAGTCCATGCTGCGCGGCAGAGGTGGAGCCGGCTTTCCCGCAGGCACGAAATGGGGCTTTTTGCCAAAGAACGATTCACGACCAGTTTATTTAATATGCAATGCAGATGAAGGTGAGCCAGGCACGTTTAAAGATCGGCAGATCATGCAGTATGATCCGCACCTTCTCATCGAGGGCATTGCCATAGCTAGCCATGCCATAAACTCAAAGATTGCTTTCATATATATACGCGGCGAATTCAAATGGATCGCCGACATTTTAGAAAAAGCAATTGCCCAGGCCAAAAAAGATGGGCAGCTTAAACACGTCGATATCATCGTGCACAGAGGCGCAGGCTCCTATGTGTGCGGCGAAGAAACTGCGCTAATCGAATCCATAGAAGGAAAGCGCGGCAATCCCAGGGTTAAGCCACCTTTCCCAGCTAACATCGGGCTTTACGGCTGCCCCACCATCGTAAACAACGTTGAGACCCTGGCCTGCCTTCCCTACATTATAGTAAATGGCGCAGATGCTTTTAAGAGCATTGGCTTCACAAATAACTACGGTCCCAAACTCTATGGCGTGTGCGGTGATGTGGGGAGGCCCGGCGTGTACGAGTTTCCCATGGGAACAAAGCTGGATAAGATTTTAAAAGCAGCGGGTGAGGTTAAAGGAAGGCTTAAAGCAGTGATAGTGGGCGGCCTGTCAGTTCCCATACTCACGGCAGAAGATGCCAGGGGCATAGAGCTGGATTTTGATTCGTGCCTTAAGGCCGGAACCATGCTTGGCTCTGGCGGCATCATGGTAATAAACGATACCATCTCCATTCCAGATTTGGCTTTACGCACCATCAAGTTCTATGCGCACGAATCTTGCGGCCAGTGCGTGCCATGCACAGAGGGTTCGCACGCCATAGAGGCGATGCTAAAGAAGTTTGTTGATGGTAAAGGCTCGATGCAGGAGTTCGACATGATTCTAAATATGTGCAAGACCATCAAAGGCTCAACCCTTTGCCCTACGGGCGATGCGTTCGCCATACCGATTGAAGCGATGCTCACAAAGTTTAAGCATGAGTTTGAGGCAAAAACAAAATAGGCGAGACACGCGAGACACGCGAGAAACGTAAACCTGTCTCGCGTTTCTCGCTTGTCTCGCTAATATTATGCTTACAAAAAAATATCCCATTGTCAGAATCACTTCTGATAATATTGAGAAGCTTGAAGACGAGGTGGTTGCAGAGGGCGCAGTGCAAATCAATCTTAACGATACTGAACTTGCAACCCTTCTGTGCTCTCCCTACGAAGAAAGGGAGCTGGGTACAGGTTTTTTGTTTACAGAGGGATTTATAGACAGTGCGGATGATATCTTAGGTTTTGAACAAAAAGGACAGAGCCTCTATTTCACCATAGACCCTGAGAGGTTTTCAAAAGAAACGAGTGTGCAACGATATATTACCTCCGGCTGCGGCAGGGGCGCCTCTTTTGAGCTTGCTCGAAAATCCTTAAAGCTTAAGAACAAAGAGAAGGGTAAAAGTCTTAAAGTTTCTGCAGAGCAGATCTTTAAGCTGATGAGCAATTTTCAAAAAAGATCCGAGGTTTTTAAATCTACAGGTGGCGTGCATAGCGCTGCAATATGCTCTGTTTCTGAGCTACTTTTCTTTTCAGAGGACATTGGGCGACACAATGCTGTGGACCGCGTGATAGGAAGCCTAATTTTGAAGCGCATTCCTCTGCACGATAAATTGCTCCTCAGCTCGGGCCGCATTTCCTCTGAGATCGCTCGTAAAGTGGCGTTTGCAGACATACCTATTTTTGTATCTAGATCAGCGCCTACTGACATGGCCCTAAAGATTGCAGCAGAACTAGGCCTTACTGTTGCGGGCTTTGCCAGGGGCAGCAGGATGAATGTTTATACGCACGGGGATCGGATAAAAGCATAAGATCCTGCCACCGGTTTAGGAGTAGTTTGTCATTCCCGCGGAGGCGGGAATCCAGACTGGATCCTTGCCTGCGCAGGGATGACAAAGGGCTCTGTAAGAGAAATTTTACCTCGACATTTAATCCAATGTGCTGTAAATGCTCGCGAACTTTGAAAGAGAATATTGTTGCGAATCGGGGGTTTGGGGCCTTCAGATCCGCAGCTTAAAATTTACCTAGAATCGTCAATTGCCCCTAAAATCGATAAAGGAGGTAGTAAATGAGTGGTTTTAATAGTCCTGCAGAAATCGCAGAAGCGGTAGTGAATGCATGTAAAAAGAAGGTGGATCTGGCCTGGCTTCCCATGTTTTTCTTGGGAATTCTGGCTGGCGCATACATCGCCTTCGGAGCGGAACTGGCAACGCTGGTTAGCACGGGTATTAGCGACAAGGTCGGTTTTGGTCTCACAAAGTTCATGGCAGGCGGCGTGTTTAGCGTAGGACTAATGCTTGTGGTCATCGGCGGCGCAGAACTCTTCACAGGCAACAACCTCATCTTCACTGGCGTTCTCGTCGGCGAAGTCTCCTTTGCAAAGATGCTAAGAAACTGGATCATCGTGTACATCGGAAACCTCGCAGGTTCTCTGCTCATGGTCTGGATCATGTCGAACAGCGGGCTTGTTAATGGAGAGGTCGGAATTACCGCGCTTAAGATCGCCACGATAAAGGTCAATCTGCCGTTCGGCGAGGCATTCTTCCGCGCCATCGGTTGTAACTGGCTGGTATGCTTGGCAGTGTGGCTAGCATTTGCGGCCAAAGATGTGGTTGGAAAGATCTTTGCCATCTTCTTCCCGATCATGGCATTCGTCGCTTCCGGATTTGAGCACTGCATAGCCAACATGTACTTCATCCCAGCAGGCATGGTGCTTAAGGCCAACGAGGCGGTTGTCACAGCTTCTGGATTGGCTGCAGATCAGATAGCGAACCTCACTTACAAGGGTTTCTTTATCACAAACTTGGTTCCGGTTACATTGGGCAACATCGTAGGCGGCGCTCTCTTTGTGGGCGGCATATACACGCTGGCTTATCTCAAAGGAAAGCCTGTGTGTAAGACAGCATAAAGCGGTTAAAAGTTGATACTTGAAAGTTAAGGGGGTACAGCGAATACGTTGTGCCCCTTAAATGTGAGTGGTCGGGAAGTTTTTTTCCCGACCACTCATCCTGAGCGATGCCGAGCATTTAACGAGTTGAGTGCTCGGCGGAGTCGAAGGATCTCATGGAATCCTGATGCGAATTAATAGAACAACTC
Source organism: Pseudomonadota bacterium (assembly GCA_043822785.1). Taxonomy (GTDB): domain Bacteria; phylum UBA10199; class UBA10199; order 2-02-FULL-44-16; family JAAZCA01; genus JBDRBN01. The sequence continues at coordinate 9,829 of JBDRBN010000003.1, read as the reverse complement.
TGATATTTATGCTTCTTGCAGGTGTGATGCTTTGCTTTATCATCATGCCTTTGGCAAAGCTAATGCTGTCGAGCAGCTTTTCCAGCCTTGCAGAGGCCCTTTACGATCACGAAGTGACGAAAGCGATCTGGCTTACCATCACCTGTGCGTTGTGGGCCACATTGGCTTCTCTCATATTCGGCATTCCTTTGGCATATCTTTTGGCCAGATACGATTTTTTTGGCAAGCGCATCCTAGAGGCAATAGTGGATCTGCCAGTGGTGGTGCCGCACACAGCTGCTGGCATCGCACTTCTTACGGTTTTTGGTCAAAGATTTTTAGCAGGCAAATTGCTAAGCGATGTTGGTATCAGTGTTGTGGGCACTCAGGTAGGCATTGCCATAGCCATGGCCTTTGTGAGCGCACCTTTTCTCATAAATGCAGCAAAAGAAGCGTTTCGCATGGTTGATCCAAAGCTTGAAAACGCAGCCAGAACGCTGGGCGCTACAAGATGGCAGGCGTTTCGCAAGGTGTGTTTGCCGGCCAGCCGCAAGGCGATCTTCTCTGGCATGATCATGATGTGGGCCAGAGGTATAAGCGAGTTCGGCGCTGTGATCATTTTGGCCTATCATCCAATGGTAGCACCAGTTTTAATTTACGAGAGGTTTGAGGCATATGGTTTGGCCTGGGCGCGGCCTGTGGCTGTTTTGCTTCTTGTGGTGTCGCTGCTGGTGTTTGGATTGCTTCGTGCGTTTGGAGAGAGGGCATCAAATAGAAACGCGTAAGTATATGCAAAGAATGTCATTGCGAGCCCGCTAGGGCGAAGCAATCCCCGAATTTCTGGGGATTGCTTCGCTTCGCCATGTACCATACGGTACATGGCGTCGCTTGCAATGACAGTTTGAAATTAATCATGTTAAAATTAGTTAACATAAACAAAAGATTTGATCGATTCTCACTCAAGTCAGTAGATCTTGAGATAGGTGAGAACGAGTTTTTTGTGATCTTAGGCCCCAGCGGTGCAGGCAAGACAGTGCTTCTTGAAGTAATAGCAGGACTTCTCCATCCTGATGATGGCGATATAGTGTTGCAAAATCATTCTGTTGTTAAGCTCCCGCCAGAGCAAAGGAATATCGGCCTAGTCTATCAGGACAATGCGTTGTTTCCGTTTCTAAACGCTTGGGAAAATATTGCATTTGGTTTGCGGATCGCAAAATTGCACAAAGATTCTATTTCGCACAAGGTGGGGGAAATAAGCGATCTTCTTAAGATTGAGGGAATACTGGATCGCTCTGTTCATAACCTCAGCGGTGGTGAAAAGCAGCGAATTGCGCTGGCAAGGGCTCTTGTGATGGAGCCTAAAATGGTGCTTTTGGATGAACCGTTAAGCTCCTTGGATGCTCCGCTCAGAGAGCGCTTAAGAAAAGAACTCAAGAGGATTCACTCTTTGACAAATACCACCTTTATTCACGTTACTCACGATTTTGAAGAGGCCGTATTCTTGGCCGATCGAATCGCAGTTATGCGTGAGGGAAAGGTCGTTCAGGTGGGCAGCCCAGATGAGATAATGCGCCGTCCCGTTGATGATTTTGTCGCCGAGTTTGTTGGCGTGAAAAATATCTTTCAGGGAAATTTATCTTCTGATCACAATGGACTGAAAAGGTTTGAAAATAAATATCTTAAGCTGCAAGTGAGCACACATCTAGATGGCGCATGCAATATTTCTATACCGGCCGAGGATATACTGCTTTCAAAAGAAAAATTGGCATCCAGCGCGCGCAACTGTCTCAAAGGCACGGTGGTAGAGATAATGCCTCGCGGCAGGCTCAAAGAAGTGATAGTCAATGTTGGGGAGAAGATTGTGGCTCTCATCACCGAAAGATCCCTGCATGAGATGGAGCTGTCAGAAGGAGCCAAAGTTTGGGTTACGTTTAAGACGTCGGCGGTGCATGTGTTTTAAATGCGGCGAGACAAGCGAGAAACGCGAGACAGGCGAGAAAGGTAGCGGTTAATAGATGAAAACAATCGTAGTTGCCGGCGCTTGTAGCGATGTGGGCAAGACCACGGTGCTCAGAAAGATTAGAGATTTCTTTTCTGACAGCATATCGGTTAAGCTGGGAAAGTCTGAAGCTTTTGATAAAAACAAAGAAGAACTGCTTCTTCCTTCTGACAGCTCCATAGATAGCATCAAACATGCGCTTCCAAGGCAGCCAGCCTATCTTCTGATAGAGGGCAACTCCATTTTAAAGAGATTTGATCCGGATCTATCCATCTTTGTTGATGGAGATGGTCCTGATAGAAGGCCTGATGCAGATGAGCTTAAAAAGAAATGCGATCTCATAGTTGGCAAGAGGATTGATTGCAAACAGGCATTTGGGCTGGCAGGGAAGTCGGGTCTAAGCCTAAAGGAGTTTGGAAAACTTTTGAATAAAATAGATGTCAAAGTAACTAAGTGCCAACTTGGATGCTTCTAGGCAAGCAATGTATGTCATTGCGAGGAGCCTATGCGACGAAGCAATCCCCTTGAGGAGATTGCTTCGCTTTCGCTCGCAATGACAATTATGTTTCTCGCTATGCTGGTAAATTTATTATGAACATAGGTGCCATCATATTATCCGGCGGCAGGGGAGAGCGCTTTGGGTTTAGGGAAAAGGGGCTCATCCCTTTTAAAGGCGAGAGTCTGATTGCAAGAAAGGTGCGTCAGCTTGCCGGCGGATTTACTCAAATAATTGTAGTCACCAACATGCCTGACCTCTACAGAGAGCTTCCTTGTGAAGTTAGGCTCGTTACGGATGATATGGCATACCAAGGGCCGCTAAGAGGTTTGTATTGCGGGCTTATGGCAGCTAATGCCGATATGAATTTTGTTTGTGCTGTGGATATGCCTTTTATCAGTTACGAATTGCTGGATTGCTTTAGAAAGAGTAGCGCGGGATTTGATGCGGTAGTTGGAAAAATAGACGGAAGGGTAGAGCCTTTGTTTGGTTTTTATTCAAAGAATCTCATTCCATCCATAGAATCTGTTCTCTCTGAGCCAACAGTTGGTTTGACAGGCCTTATTAAGATGGCAAGATCAAATTATATTGCTGAAGATGTGATTAAAAAGTTTGACCCTGAATTGTCATCCTTTGTTAACCTTAATACCACGGAAGATTTAAAAATATGCTGCCTATGACTAAAAGCCGGGATGCGTTTAATATTGTAATGCGCATTATAAAGAGACTGCCTGCAGAGCGCATAGCAACGGTTCAAGCGCTGGGCCATGTGTTGGCCAGGGAGATCAAAGCTCCAAGGGATCTACCGCCGTTTAACAGGTCGGCCATGGATGGCTATGCAATTGCAGAAGGCGATGAAGGCAATGAGTTTAAGGTTATAGGCGAGGTTTGCGCAGGCCAGGTGTATAAGAGTAAGCTCAGGCCAGGTTGTACAGTAAAGATCATGACAGGAGCTAAACTGCCCGCAGGGGCCGGCAAAGTGATCATGAAGGAGCACGTTGAAGAAATAGGCGCGAGCAGAATTAAAATAGCAATCGATGATGATCGCATAAATCTGCGGTTAAAAGGCGAGGCGGTGGGAAAAGGTGATAAGCTATATTTGGCCGGAGAACTCATTACACCAGTTGTGCTTGCCAATATCGCTTCGTTGGGAATTGGCGATGTTTCTGTTTATCGTAAACCTAAGGCGGGAATTTTAGTGACAGGGAGCGAGCTTCTTGTGCCAGGAAGCAAGTACGAGGCCGGAAAGATATATAATAGCAACGGGCCTATGTTGCGTTCTATGCTCGCACAGCAAGGCATAGATGTGAGCATGGAACTATCAGCAAAAGATACGCGCTCTTCTCTAAAGAGCGCTTTTAAAAAACTTCTAAAAAGATCAGATGTCATATTTATCTCTGGTGGCATATCTGTGGGAGATTATGATCTGGTTTATGAGACCATGCATGAGTGTGGTGCAAAAATACATATTAGCAGGGTAGCCATTCAACCTGGCAAACCGTTTACTTTTGCGACCTGTGAGAACAAGCCTGTTTTCGCGCTTCCCGGAAACCCTGTGTCTGTATTTGTTACATATAATCTTTTTGCGCTTCCAGCCCTTTATAAGATGATGGGTATGGATTTTAAGCGTTCGAAGGAAACGCGCATTTTCAAGGGCGTATTCAAACGCGATAGAACTGAGCGTGAGCTATATCTACCGGTGATCTTTGATGGGAATGACGGCGTCAGATCTGTTGAGTATCAAGGTTCAGGTGATCTTTACGCGCTAAGCAAGGCCTGCGGTTTCATGATCGTGCCCATTGGGAGGGGTGAAGTTAAGGATGGCGAGAGGGTAAACACTTTTAAGTTTTAAATACTATCTTTTAGATTTAGCAAGCAATAACGTTGCAAAATAATACGCTGAGTTAGCCAGCCACTCAGCATTCTCGGTAACATCTCTTCGTTTTTTGCCTTCGAATATTTTACTGGTTCTATGCAATGTCTTTGCTATATCTTCCCAATCGTCCGATGTTAATTCAGTTCCATTTTCTGCCAGCTGTAACCTTCTCCAATGGTAATATAATAAGCTCTGCAGCTCCTTTTCTAGTTGTGGATCGCTTTTTTTGCTATACCAGTCTGCAGACAATACAAGAAGGCTGTTTATGATGCCATCACCAGGATTTACAACACCATCAAAATTTTCTGCCCGCAAGCCGTTATTGATGCCTCGGAAGATTCGCATTCCATGGCTCACTGAATCTAGTGGGGCATGAACCAATGTTTTGTGCCAGCATGACGTGGCAGCGTAATGATCAGATGCTATTTGCGTTTGCAATGTATGATCATCTATTTCGTCTTGAAAATATTCGCCGCCAGTTTGGCACAGCGCCTCTTTTGTTATATTTATAATAGTCTTTTCCTTAAAATATTTTTTGCCAGTCTGGCATGCCAGCTCCCATACCATGGCTGCAGCTGAATAAAGGCCCTCTCTATCGTAGATAGCCGATGCTTCTCTGAAGTCTTGTATGGCTAAAACCCAATCTTCTGTATCATGTGAAGATGCATGTATGATACCAGAGGTAATGTGGAACTCAGCTTTTTCAATAGACTCTAAGATATTTGTGCGACTGGTTATCCTAGATCTGAGAGAAGCCACATCTTGCTCAGCGTGCTTACTTAGTTCTAAATTAATTCCAAGGTTTGCCATAGCAGCGTGTATTACATACTGAACCAAAAGCCACTCTGTGCGAAACCTGCTCAGTCCAAGGCTTGCCATGTACCTATCGGTAGCTCTCCTTTTGTCTGATGCATGATATACTAATTTATCTAGCTGATTCCGATTCGGTTCAGGCAAATGGGGCGTAAAGAGCAAACTGCCCATGCTATTTGATTCCCAATAAAAGGGGGTAACTCCAGTGCTCAGAAACACGCTGTATGTTTCGGTGAATGCACACGGATTTGTTATGGGTCTGCTAAATGTCATAACGTGGGCTATTAACATAACATTATCCGACATAAAACATTTTTATTTATAAAGGGAGTATGACGGAGCAATTTATAAAGCTTTAAATATCAAAGAGTTAGGCGGGTTAGGTTGGGCTGAAATCAATTAGAAAGCCTATTTGCCAAATAATTCTTTGCTCTATGATAAATTTGAGCAGTCTTCGGAGTTTGTGGCAAGAAGCTATAGAACGCCTCCAGATATTTATTATCATATAAGATCTGATACGTGCGCTTGAAGTTAACATCATAGATAAGACCGATATATGCGAGCTTAAGATCGTTTAGGTTTTTAAAATATTTTACCTTTGCCATTTTGCCTGCCAAAACATCGTCTGCGATTTCTGAGGAATAGCCAGGTTCATCTGGTAGGCCATGCACAATTACATGATTAGCGTCGTAGATCGATCCTTCAAAGTATTCTCTAAAGAATCTCCATATATCGAGTTTGTCTGCATCTCTTAATAATTTCAAAAATAGCATGCAATCATCAGCGCCGTCTTTTGGTAATAGCCTGCGATTGTGGTGCGAGATCGCATAAAGGATTATTTGTTTCACATGATCTGCAATGCCGTCGAGCACGCCGTTATCGTGAATCACCTGTATGCCTAGTTTGCCGTGATCTGCTGATTTAAGGTCTGAAAATGTTTTATATCTGATGCACTGCTCGAACCGGCCAATATCATGCAACATGGCAATGGTGTCTGCCAGTCTGAGTTCCTCTGCGCTAAGCGATAACGATTCGCCAAGATCAAGGATATTATTGCGCACCTGTCTTGTATGTTCCTTTTTCATGTCAATGCCTTGAACGCAAACCTTGTCATTATGATCAAAGGATTCCACGTATGTGCAGTACCATGTTTCTATTGCTTCTAGACGGGCTTCATCTAGCATCATTACTCCCGGTTTTAATTCTGTTCAGCTCTTGCCAAAGCATCATCGATGGCGTGTTTTAGCTTTTTATCCTTGGCAATCAGCTCGCTGCATTCTGCGATATATTTTTTGAGATGAGAATTAGATACTCTACCTTCGCCCAGATGAGACTTAGAGGAAAACAGATTTGCGAAATTGATCATATCCAAAGATAATTCCTTATCTATCTTCCTTGATTTAAAATGCTCAAATATCCAGTTTAATATCTTTTCCTTTATGCCCGGATCCTTCTCTCTCAAATAAATATTTTTTAAAATATTATATAGCTTTGGGCGCTTATCGTCAGGCACGGTGTTATTATACTTCTCATACACATATCTTAACACGCGCGTGTCAGTAAAATTAAGCTGGCGAGGGTAGCCTGCATCCAGCATCTCAAAGAAAACAAAATCAAAGGGAAATGCTATGGGCAAGCCCACCTTTCCTTTTTTTGCAAGTTCAAAGAACTCATCTACGCGTTCATATATCACTTTCTCGTCAGCCGGCAATTTGTCGTTCTCTGAGCCGTAAAAAAGAGAGCGCAGAAATCTTGAGAGATAATGCTTGGTGCTCCTTTGAACGGTCCTTAAGCTTACTTCCCACTCCTTCTTATTAACGCTTCCGTCGTCTGAGATATATTTGATTATTTCGTAGGCCCTGTTGTCGGTTCCCGGGTATTCTATGGATTTTAATGTTTGCAGAAGGAAGTCTTTATAATCTTCAGGGTAGAAGCCGTACCTATTAAAAGTGTACATGACGGTTTCGTGAATTCCGCCGCACTTTATATCAAATGGAATCTGAATTGCTTTGTTGACGATGTTATCGATTTTGGCCGGAGTTGTGAGGTCATTTAAGAGGAGCTTTATTTCGTCTGATTTGGCATCAACGGCAATCTCTTTAGTGGTTATTGTTTCTTGAACTGTGGATGGTTTGCAACTCGCAAGGTTTAAACTCATCAGGAGTGCTATCATCAATATATAAGATATTTTTAGCTTCATAGGTTGTGCTCCCTGTTATGGCCTGTGAGCTCATCTGCAGCAAAGAGCTTTATATTGCCATACTCACCATCATATCCTGCTTCGCGAATCACAGTGCCCTTGCGCAGGCGAGAGATCGCCTCTGTGAGAGTAGAGTTACCAATCTTGCTTATTTCCTCAGGCGGCACATCCATGAGTATTGAAAGCTCAGGTCCAAGCTTGGTGATCAGCTCTTCATATGTTTTTGCTACTCTTTTGCTTGCTGCACCCACGCCAAGTATCTCAGAGAGTATTTCAGTAAGTGGAATAAGGCTTACTACCTTGCCTGCTGTAGGCGGAGGAGGGGATGCTTCATCTTTATCAGTCAGCTCCTCAACTCGATGCATAACTCCGACTGTTACTGGCTTGCCGCATACAGAACACAGGCCTTTGTTTTCGCGCGTCTGTTTCGGATCAAATCGCACATTGCATTTTCTGTGCCCGTCCAAATGGTATTTGCCTTCTTCAGGAAAGAATTCCACCGTGCCCACATAGCCCTTTCCGGTTTCTAAGGCTTTGCGCATGGAATAATAATTCACTTCTGTATCAAAGAGGCATGCTTCGCGGCCCAACTTCTGGGGCGAATGCGCATCTGAATTTGACACTAATCGATATTTATCCAGTGAAGATACGCGCCAGTTCATCTCTGGGTCGGAAGAGAGACCTGTTTCCACAGCAAAGATATGCCGTGCTAAATCGCCGTAGCAATCCTCTATAGAATCAAAGCCGGACTTTGAACCCAGCGCAGAAAACCATGGCGTCCAGATGTGCGCGGGTATGAGATACGAGTGGGGATCCGATTCCAAAACAATTTCCAGAAGATCTCTGGAATCAAGACCCAGTATGGGCCTGCCGTCTGATCGAATGTTGCCGATCTTTTCCAATGCCGAAGAAAACCTATCCGCCGCCTCAAGGCCTGGCACATATACAACGTGATGTACTTTGCGGGTGCGATCTCCCTTCTTATAGATGGTGGATATCTCTACAGAGAGCATAAAGCGCACATCGCGGAATTTGAATAAACCGTTGTCTTCTGGGATGAGCTTTTCTTTTAATTCTTTGCGCCACGCAGGGTGGGTGAAGTCGCCGGTTGCAACCACGTCTATGCCTTTTTTCTGCGCCCAAAGGCTAAGATTTTCCAGATCGCACGTTTTAGCTGTTGCTCTGGAGTATTTTGAATGTATGTGCAGATCAGCTATGAACATCTATGTCCCTAATCATGTAATATGCATGTTTGATCGTGTCGCTCAAATAATCCAATATCTCGCTCACCGCTTTTGGACTGCCAGGTAGGTTTACGATGAGCGTCTCTTTTGCAACGCCAGCACATCCTCTAGAGAGCATGGCGTTTTTTGTAATACTCATGGAATAAGAACGCATGGCTTCGCCAATGCCAGGGATTTCTTTGTCGATGAGTTTTTTTGTAACTTCCGGCGTGATATCGCGGGGACCAATTCCCGTTCCGCCTGTGGTGATGACAAGATCATATTTATCATTAACGAATTTCTTAATTGATTCATGCAGACGCAAGGGCTCATCAGGCACTATCTTGAGATCGAACTTCACATCGCCCTCGTCAAACTTGCGTGCAAGTGTTTCCTTGGCAGCCGGGCCGCTTAGATCATCATATGTGCCGGATGCAGCTCTGTCGCTTACTGTTATTATGGCAACGTTTAAATGTAGCTTCTCTTTCATTATGATTCCTTATTTGTCATCGCGAGCGAATGTAATGAGCGTGGCGATCTCCTGACTTCAGGGGATTGCTTCGCTTTGCTCGCAATGACAGCTCAACACCTTTCCAATGTCGCCTATGTTTAGCATACCACCCTCTAGCACGCGGGCGAATATTCCCTCGCGCGGCATCACGCAGTCGCCCACTTGTTTGAAGATCGCACATCTGTCGTGGCATTCTTTTCCTATCTGCGTAACTTCTAGCAAAATGCAATCGCCTAACTGGATCTTGGTTCCTATGGGTAAGGAGGAAAGTCCAATCCCTTCAGTTGTAATATTTTCGGCAAAATCGCCTGGCCCTGCATTGAGGCCGAGTTTCGTAATTTTTGCAATGCTCTCTGTGGCAAGCAGGCTCACCTGCCTGTGTTTGAAACCTGCGTGAGCATCACCCGCTATACCAACTCCTTCCAAAAGAATGGCACTTGCCACCGGCTTCTTCTTTTCACCCTTTTTCTTACTTATATTAATAGATATAATTTTAAAAGTGATCATGTGCAATACTCGTAGTTTTAACAATAAATTCTCACTGCTGTCGCCGTAGAGGTCTTAACTAATTGATATATAAGAATTCATTTTTCTCATGTCGAGGTGTCATTGCGAGGAGCGTTTAGCGACGAAGCAATCTCCTGCAAAGACAGGTTATAAGGGGATTGCTTCGCTTCGCCATGTACCATACGGTACATGGCTTCGCTCGCAATGACATCCACACAAATCAAG
>JBDRBN010000002.1:0-27062 GCA_043822785.1 Pseudomonadota bacterium | reverse complement strand
GCGAAGCAATCCCCTTATAACCTGTGTTTGCGGGAGATTGCTTCGTCGCTAAACGCTCCTCGCAATGACACCTAGACATGAGAAAAATGAATTCTTATATTTCAACCAGTTAACACCTCTAACGCGACAGCAGTGGAAATTGGAGATTAGATTTTAGAGAAGATCCTTCATCATCTTATACAACTATTTTACTAAACTTCCACCCATTCTCCCTACGCTCTTTATATCCTCATCTACAAATCTAAATCCTGCGCCAATAAACCAATCTTTTCTGTCGCCTCTAGCTATGAAGTCGTCTGCTCCGCCAAGGATGTAAAAGTTTTTGGTTATGTCGAGATCAGCCATGATTTTAAGATGCGGCCGCTCGCTATAGCGCGTTTGAAAATCAAATGCAGAGAACTTAAGGCCAAACGGACCCTTATCATAATCCAGACCCACGCCGCCTGTGGACTCGATGAGACCGCCGCGTACGGTGAAGTCATAAAAACTTTTTGCAAGCTGCGCTGACCACCGAAGCTTATTGCGCTCGATAGTTCCTGTATCTGTAACCACCTGTGTGGTGTTGTTGCCAACTGTCACATCAGTTGTGCGCACCGTATGGCTGGGGTTGGGGTTGGGGTCTGAAACCACACCTATCATGAACGCCTTGTCAGGCGAAGGCCGAAGCGTTAGATCAACATAGTTTTTAAAGTCATTGGTTCTGCCAAGATACTCCATATGATAACCGACCTCTGCCTCAAGCCTCTTGTATCCGCCCAGCGCCTGGTTGAGATTGTCCACAGCTTCATTTAACTTATCTACGGTCTCCTCATCATTCACAAGCCGACCTATGGTGCCCTTGCCCTCGTCAACTTTGCGCGTGATCGAGGCTATGCGCTCCATGGACTCCTCTATATCATGCTGTCCTCTTTCAATTACGCCACGAAGCTGTTCGGTCATCGCTGCTAAATTCTCGCTTATGCGATCAACGTTGTCCGAGTTGCGAATAGTGAGATCACGAATCGATTGCGTAAATTGATCGAGATTAGTGACGATGCGATTTATAGGAGCTGTTTCGTCATCGCCTACCATCGTACGAAGCGAGCCAGTTACGTGCTTGATGTCTTCAGCTATTTGATTGAACTGGCTCACAAGCGAATTGATGTCACCAGTACGCAGCGCGTATGGAATTTGGCTGTCCTCCTGCAAAATGGGGTTTCCCATAGTGCCTGGGACAATCTCTACATAAGTTTCGCCCAAAAACCCTCGTGTTCTTAAGATAGCAGTGCTGTCATCCGGAAGTTTTACCTTATCGGATATGAGGAGCGTGACCAGCGCCTCGCGCGAATCCATAAGCTCGACGTCTTTCACAACGCCTACATCCACGCCCGCAAGCTCCACAGGCGCCTTGAGCTTAAGGCCAGTGGCATTTGAAAACACTACCTTGAGCTTATATCCCCCGCCATGAACAGCAGTCTTATCGCCCACACGAATGGTAGCCCACACCAAAAGCATGATGACTATCGCAGCAAAAATTCCGACTTTGAATTCAGTCGTATTTGTTCTTAATATCAACTGCCCTCCCCCTTTGACCGTCACCCAAGCCTGCATCGAGAAATTCTCGAACCGCAGGATTCTTCGACCGCTTAAATTCTTCTGGGGCACTGCACTCTATGATGCGTCCGTCGTGAATCATAGCAATCTGATCTGCAACTCGAAATGCCGAATCAATATCGTGGCTTATGACAACCGAGGTGATATTTAGTTCTTGTTGCATGGACAAAATCAGGTTGTCAATAGCTACGGTCATGATGGGATCTAGCCCCGTTGTAGGCTCATCGTAGAGAATGATGGAAGGTTCTAAAACAATGGCTCGGGCAAGGCCCACCCTCTTTCTCATGCCACCAGAAAGCTCAGACGGCATCTTATATCCAGTGCCATCCAGACCCACAAGCCTTAGCTTGGATTCAACAACCTTGTTAACATCAATGTTGGGTCTTGGAGTTTTGCGCATGCTCTCTACAAGAGGAAAAGCTACGTTTTCAGTAACAGAAAGAGAATCAAAGAGCGCTGCGTTTTGAAACAGCATGCCAAAGCGCTGCCTAAACTCGTTGAGATCCTTGCTAGTGAGAGTGCTAATATCGGTTCCATCTACGATTACGCGTCCTCGGTCTGGCTTGATAAGGCCAATGATGTGCCTGAGAAGTACAGTCTTTCCAGTGCCAGACGGACCTATGATGACAGTAATTTTGGCCGTAGGGATTATAAGATCTATTCCCTTAAGCACTACCTGGCCGCGAAATGATTTATAGACGTTTTTTATCTCAATCATTAATAAACCGTATCTCGTAAAAAGGATTGAACGTTGCTTGTTCCGTTACCTGTCTCGCTTGTCTCGCCTTTCTCGCCTTAATTTAGTCAGCAATAAATTCCAATATCCACGTCGTCAGAAAATAATCGGTAATCAGTATCGTGACAGCGGATACGACAACAGAACGCGTTGTGGCGCGCCCCACTCCCTTTGCACCTCTTCTTGTAGAAAATCCCATGTAACAGCTTATAGCAGCAATCAAAAATCCAAAGATCGCTGCCTTGATCAGCCCTCCCCAGATGTCATCAGCATCTACATAATAATAGAGCCGATTCATGAACGGGCCTTCGTTTATTCCGAGCAGATAAATTCCTACTAAGTAGGATCCAATAACACCCACGAAGTTATATAGCATGGTGAGAAGCGGCACCATGATCGTACACGCTACCACGCGCGGAACTACCAGGTACTGGATGGGATTTACAGCCATGGCCTCAAGCGCATCTATCTGCTCGGTTACCCTCATGGTGCCAAGCTCTGCAGCCATGGCAGAGCATGCCCTAGCCGTGACCATGAGCGCGGCAAACACCGGTGCCATCTCTCTGGTAAGCGATAGGCCAACAGTAGCGCCCACCATGCTTTCCATGTTAAAGAGCGCGTACACCTTGCCAGCTTGAAGCGCAAACACCGCGCCTGTAAAAAGGGCGGTGAGCGAGATGATCCAGGTGGACTTTACGCCCACGAACTCCATCTGCTTTATAAATTGATCTGCTCTGAATGGAGGGCGCACAGTCCACTCTAGCGTTTGCCAGACAAAGGAACACCATCTGCCCAGCTCGCGCATCACAGCTGTGACCTTATGCCCTAAAAATGTAACCCAGGGCGTGACTATGTTAAGAACTGCTTCCATAATTCAGTGACCAGTAACCAGTGACCAGTGACCAGTGACCAGTGACCAGTGATTATTCTTTAACCTTTCTCGCCAATATAAATTCTTGGCATGCGTTTTGAGACTCGGCATAATATTTCATAAGGTATGGTGCCAGCCCACTTTGCCAGCTCACCTACCGTAATCGTTGCCTCTTGCTGAGGCCCAAGCAGCACAACCTCATCGCCTACTGAAACGCCTTGCACATCTGTTACATCGATCATTATCATATCCATTGTAACGCGCCCAACTACTGGTGCCCATTCACCTCTTATCAGTACCTGTGCCTTACCAGACGCTGACCACGGATATCCATCTGCATAACCGATAGGTACAACACCTAGGCGTGTCTTTCGCTTAGTCGTAAATGTGCAGCCATAGCTTACGCCAGTGCCTGCAGGCACTGTCTTAAGAAGCATGACCCTGCTCTCAATGCCCATCACTGGCTTAATCTTGGAGCGAAGAGGATGATCAAGATCGCATTCACCAAAAAGTGCGAGTCCTGGCCTTGCCCAACACTCACCTGCTCCTTCAACTTCAAGGGGCCAACCCCTTAAAAGAGCAGAACTATTTGCAACATGCCAAATTTTAATAGGGCCGAGCTCATTTTCGATTACACCCTTGCATGGAATAAACTCCTGCATCTGTTTGTTACAAGTTTCTTCCTCTCCAGCATCTGCCAGATGGGTCATCACGCCCTCGACCCTTATGTGCGGGCTATCTTTTAGCCGCTTAAGCACCGGACCCAGCGCTTCAGGGCGAACGCCTAATCTACTCATGCCGCTGTCTATCTTGAGGTGCACGTCAACGCTCCGCCCTGCGTTTGTGGCTGCTTGTTCAAGAGAATCCAGCGCACCGCTGGAATGAATTACCGGGGTAAGATCTGCTTCTATCATTCTTTTAGATGCTGGCGAACCTTCGCCCATGAGCCCGCACATCACAAGTATAGAAACTTTTATGCCAGCATCTCGAAGCTCTACGCCCTCTTCCACAGTAGCTACGCCAAGCGAACGAACGCCTGCTTCTTCAAGAACCCGGGATACAGCTACAGCCCCGTGCCCATAGGCATCGGCTTTTACCATAGCCATAATCCCGATCTCAGGCGGAATATGGTTTTTGAGCACTGAGTAGTTGTGGGCGAGCGCATCAAGATCCACGGTTGCCCACGCAGGGCGAAAGAGCATTCTGGAAGAACCGTTGATAATCATAATTCTTAATCTTTTCGGATAATTGTGAGTGCGTGCTTCTAACAGCGCCCCCACGGCTTGTCAATCCTTCGACTCGCCGGCCCAGACCGGCCTCGCTCAGGACTGAGAATTTAATTGCAATCAGGTTGCCTGGCACGTAAAAGGCGCAACCTATGAACGGAAAGATTTCATGTACATACATAGGCCATGCCACAACCATAATCCGTATGGCAGGCACTACGATTCTAACTGACCCCCACTTTGGAAAGAGAACTCTATTGGCAAAAAGAAGGCATGCCCTGCCAATAAACCCTGGCAGACTGCCTGAACCCTCGTGCATTCTGCTCAGCCACACTCACTGCGATCACCTAAACATTTCCAGCTATAAATTCATATCGTGTGGCGTTCCCATCATCGTGCCAGAGGGCTGTGAGCGCGCTGTGGGCCAGTTTTTATCAAACCCTGTTATCGAGCTCAGCCATTTTTCCACACACGAGCTGGCAGACGGCACAGAGATAACCGCTGCCCCTGTAATCCATGCGCAAAGCCATTTTGTTGACTTTGGGCCTTCAAGGTCGAATGCATACCTCATACGCAGGCCAGAATCAGATTCATGCATCTTTTTTTGCGCTGATTCAGCTTATGGCCCCCACTTTAGGGAAACTGGAAATTTAGGACGTATTGATTTGGCAATTCTTCCCATCGGCAGTTATGAGCCAAGGTGGCTTATGCACAAGAAACACATGACCCCTGCCGAGGCAGTTAATGCTTTTGAAGATCTGGGTGCTGCGCACATGATTCCCATCCATCACGGAACCTTCCGCTTATCTCTAGAAAATCCTGACTCACCCATGAAATGGCTTAAGAAGATAATAGAAGAGCGCCCTGATCTTGCTGATAAGATTTGTGCACTTAAACCTGGCGAAGAATTTGTGCAGGAACCAGGCACAGAGAGCTCAAAGGTAAGGCATATTCACGTGGCCTAAGTATTAATTCTTCTTACCATCCGGCCTATTTGTTTCATCTGCTCTTTTAAATCATCCAGGTATGGTGAATAGCGTTCATCGTGTTTTAGTGTTGAAAGCGCATCTCCTATTTGTTTACGTGCAGATGCCAAGGCCTTTTTAGCATCTGTTTCAGAATTGGCCTCATGAGCTTGGGCAAGCATAGCCCATGCCATGCGCAGTTTATTTTCAGAAGCAATATCTGGAAAGAGCTCGCTCAATCGTGCAAGAAACGGAATCATCCTAGCGTATTGCCTACGACTCATGCAGGCGTGCAGACCACCCAATATACGATAAGCATCATCCATTATAGGCTCTGGCATGAGCGCGCTCTGCCATGCCCCAATCACTTTTTCGCCCAGCACATCAAACATTCCCCAATATTCCCGATATCCTCTTCTGTCTTTTTTCTTTATACAGGAAAGGATTCTCTGGTGTGCAGCCCACGCTGTTCCATAAAGCAATGCCTTGGCATCAGGCCCAACATTTTTAAGTTCAGCTGCTTCTTCAAGCTGGTCCCTGGCTTGTTCAACTAAGTGTCTAAAACGGCCATTTTGTTGCGGAACACTTAACAGTATAACAGCAGAGCGAAGCAGACCAATCGAAGGATCGCTTCTACTTAAGACACGTTCAGCGGCCCTTTGAATGTTGCTAATGAATATGAAATCGACTGACCTGTGGCTCTCCTTTAATACTAACTCAGCGCGGCCGCTTGCCAATTTCGTTGCTTGTTGCAGACGCCTTTGAACCATTGCAAAGGGCTCGCGACCATTTGGGTAAAGCTCAGGGCCATATGTGAGGCTTGAATAAAGCCTTTGGCCTTCATGGGCAAGTCCCGGAATGTTCAAAAAAGTAAGTACCGGCGGAGATTCAGACATCAGGTCTGATTCATCTCTAAAAAGAATCCCGTGTGGATTGGTTACCTTTGTGGGGTATATACCACTGCCCATGGCAAAAAGAGATCTTTGAAGGCCAGTGGCAGCGTTTTGGATCATGCTTGCTTGAACTGCTGTGATAGACATAGATTCCTCTTTAAGCGGTGCTTATAGCCATATCTTTCGCCATTTGACACCCTTATTTTTCCCTGCTATGCGAATTAATACTGCTAGGGGTGCAAGAAGAATGGCCGACCGAAGGGGAGGCCATTTTTCTTCCTCTATTTTCCATTTTCAATTATCTATTTTCTGCTTTTAAGGTCGGCCATTCTTCTGGAAAATAGAAAATGGATGTAAAACCATGGAGAACTCAAATGCCACAAATAATCCTAAACGGAAACGAGCGTGAAATAGCAGATAGCACTACTCTTTCTAACCTCCTTGATGAACTCGGTATTCCAATTGCTGGAACAGCTGTTGCAGTGAACGGCACAATTGTGTCTCGCGAAAACCACGAAACACACATCGTCGAATTCGGCGACAAAGTTGATGTGATCCGCGCAATAGGTGGAGGATAAATGCAGCTTACAGCTATCAGCCTACAGCTAACAGCAAAAACTCATATAAGCTCTATTGCCGTTAGCCGTTAGCCGTTAGCCGTTAGCCGTTAGCCGTTAGCCGTTAGCCGTTAGCCGTTAGCCGTTAGCCGTTAGCCGTTAGCCAATAAAGAGGTCAAAACAATGACATCAAAGCTCATAATCGCTGGCAGAGAATTTGAATCACGCCTCCTCATAGGAACTGGCAAGTTTTCATCCCACGAGCTCATGCGCAAAGCATTGGATGCATCTAGTACAGAAATAGTAACTGTTGCGCTGCGCCGAGTGGATCTTACCTCTCCTGCTACCGATATACTCAGCTACATCGATCGAGATCGCTATCTTCTGTTGCCAAACACCTCTGGTGCACGCACTGCAAAAGAAGCGGTCACGCTCGCCAGGCTTGCAAGAGAAGCAGGTCTTGGCACTTGGGTTAAATTGGAGGTGGTTCCAGAGCCGCGCTACCTCTTGCCTGATCCTGTTGAAACGCTTGCAGCAGCAGAGGAGCTTATAAAGGATGACTTTACTGTACTCCCATATATCAACGCTGACCCTGTTTTGGCAAAGAGGCTTGAAGATGTAGGAGCTGCTACAGTCATGCCCCTAGGAAGTCCCATAGGTTCAAACAGAGGAATTAAAACTCGCGACGCCATCAAAATCATAATCGAACAGGCCTGTGTGCCTGTTGTCGTGGACGCAGGGCTTGGCGCACCATCGCATGCAGCAGAAGCCATGGAGATGGGCGCAGATGCAGTGCTAGTTAACACTGCCATCGCCATAGCTGATGATCCTGTGAATATGGCCCAAGCGTTTTGCATGGGTGTGATCGCAGGCCGCAGTGCATATGAGGCAGGATGCCCACCTGAGAATAAGCATGCAGAGGCATCGAGTCCACTTACAGGGTTCTTAAAAGAAAAGTAGACCGATGTGTCATTGCGAGGAGTGAAGCGACGAAGCAATCTCCTCGATAAATGATTTACGGAGATCGCCACGCCCAGCATCATACGGTGCTGGGCTCGCGATGACAATAAATGGAATTTCTTGAAACTATAAAGAGCATTACTCCGCATCCCTGGTCACGCATCAAAAACAGGCTTGGGGAAGAGGATCTGAGTTTATCTGAAGCCACGTCGCTTCTTACCAATGAGGCATCAGAGCATCTTGAAGAAATGGCGCAGGCTGCGCATGCTCTCACCAGGCGGCGGTTTGGAAAAACTATTAAGCTCTATGCGCCCATCTATATTTCAAATGAATGCATAAATGGCTGCCTCTACTGTGGGTTTCGAAGTGCTGCTGGCCACACAAAGCGGCGTACCCTTTCGGCTGATGAAGCACTGGAAGAAGCGCGAATAGTAATCGCTTCAGGGCATCGACATCTGCTTCTCGTTGCAGGAGAAGATCCAAAGGCAGTGCCACTTGAGATCATCGAAAAAATCGCGCAAAGAATACGACCCTTAGCAGCAAGCCTTGCCATAGAAGTGCAACCGTTTGACGAAGCTGGCTACACAAGGCTAATCGATGCAGGAATTGATGGAGTCACGCTTTATCAGGAAACATATGACAAAGAGGCATATCAAAAGTTTCATCCATACGGTCCCAAAAGCGAATTCTGCTCGAGGATAAATGCTATTGATGCAGCTGGCAGGGCTGGCATGAGGTTTATAGGCATTGGAGCCCTGCTCGGCCTTTCAGACTGGCGCCGCGAGGCGATAGCGCTCATCGCACATGCAAAACACCTCATGAAAACGCATTGGCGAGCAAGCCTAACAGTGAGCGTGCCGCGCGTGCGCGACTGTGCTTCAAAGTTTAAACCGCCCCATCCTGTATCTGATCGTGAACTTACTCAACTGATCTGTACCCTTAGGCTTTCTCTCCCCGATGCGGGCATTGTGCTTTCAACGCGCGAGCCTGCAAATCTTCGCGACAACCTCCTGCCTTTGGGAATAACTCAGATGAGTTGCGGCTCGGTTACTTCGCCTGGCGGCTATTCTGAAAAATACACATCAGGCGAGCAGTTTCATCTTGAGGATTTTAGATCCGCGCAGGAGTTTGCGCACATGCTTAAACAAAAGGGTTTTGATCCTGTGTGGAAGGATTGGGACCCACACCTCGGCTAACAGCTAACGGCTTACGGCTTACGGCTTACGGCTTACGGCTAAAAACCTGTGAAAGGATAAAATATGCAAGGTAAAACGCAACTTCATTATGCTCGCCAGGGCATCATCACAGAGCAGATGCAATGCGTTGCAAATGACGAAATGCTGGATGTCAAATATGTGCGCGACGAAATTGCACAGGGCCATCTTATAATTCCAGCCAACATAAACCACACAAACCTTAAGCCCATCGGCATAGGTGAGGCGTGTAGGTGCAAGATAAACGCCAACATCGGAAACTCTTCAGTGTCCTCTGATATGCAATCAGAGCTTGCAAAGCTTAAAGTTGCAATCGAAAGCGGTGCTGATGCAGTGATGGATCTATCAACAGGACCTAAGATCGATGAGATACGCAGGTCTATTATTGAGAACTCTCCTGTTCCAGTTGGTACTGTCCCCATATATGAAGCAGCCGAGGGGGTGGAGAACATAGAGGATCTCACCGTCGATGCACTCTTCGAGGTAATCGAGAAGCACGCAAAGCAAGGTGTGGATTTTATAACCGTGCACTGCGGGCTTCTGGCAGCTCACGTGGATCTAGCGCTTAAGCGTACAACTGGAATCGTGAGTCGGGGCGGTGCGCTCATGGCCAGGTGGATGCAAATGAACAAAGCAGAAAATCCCCTCTATACGCACTTCGACAGGCTGCTAGAAATATGTCGCACCTACGACATGTCGCTCTCCTTGGGCGATGGGCTAAGGCCTGGGTCGCTTGCAGATGCATCAGATGAAGCGCAATTCGCTGAGCTTAAAACGCTAGGAGAGCTGACGCGCCGCGCGTGGGATGCCCAAGTTCAGGTAATGGTCGAAGGACCAGGACACATACCGTTTGATCAAATCGAGATGAATATAAAGAAGCAGATTGAGCTGTGTGATGGTGCGCCATTTTATGTGCTGGGACCGCTCGTTACCGATATTGCGGCTGGACATGATCATATAAACTCGGCCATCGGCGGCACCATGGCAGCTTTTTGCGGAGCATCCATGCTCTGCTATGTTACACCTACAGAGCATCTTGCTTTGCCTGGTGTAGACGATGTGCGTGCAGGTGTAATCGCCCATAAGATCGCTGCACATGCTGCTGATATTGCGCGTAAAAGACCAGGTGCCAGGCAAAGGGATGATGAGCTTAGCAGGGCCCGCTATGCCCTTGATTGGAATAGGCAGTTTGAACTTTTGCTCGACCCCAAGGGTGCACGCCGCATCTGGGAAAGTGCGCGCGACTCATCAGATGCCTGTTCCATGTGTGGCCCAAAATTTTGTGCTATGAAAACATCACAAAAAATTGCCGCTAAATAACTATGTTTATCATTATGTTATAATCAATGCCTTAACCATTAGTTAAGGCTGTGTATAAACATATTGCATCTTTTATAGCCTACATTTAGCAACATATTACTGCATATTGCCGAAAACTATTAAGAGGAAAACACATGTCCACACAATCAAAAGAAATCGGCATTCAATTCCAAAGAACACCAGAATCGATTCGCGTATCCTGCGGTATGCCCAAACACAGAGAGCAGGCTTTGCCTACAAGCAACGTGCATCCAGCTAAGAGCCAAGTCATATGCGTAGCCGGCGGTAAAGGCGGTACAGGCAAAACCATCATCGCCGCAAACCTCGCAGTAATGCTTGCGCGTCGGGGGCATAGGGTTACGCTCTTAGACGCTGATTTTGGGCTGGCAAACGCGCATCTTGTGCTGGGCATTGAACCAAAGCGCGATATATCTGATGTTCTTTCCGGCGAGCTCAGTATGGGACAGATAATCGAGCAAGGCCCGTTGGGCTTAAAGCTCGTGTCAGGTGGCCTGGGTAGATCGAAATTGGCCATGCTACATGAATCCAAACTAGATTTTCTTGTGGGAGAGCTTGCCTGTCTTGAAGAGAGCTCTGACATAATTGTGGTGGACTTGGCAGCAGGCATGTCAGCCGTGGTTGCCCGCTTTTTGTCGCTTGCTCATGATATCATCTTAGTTAGCAACCACGAAGTCACAGCACGCGCTGACGTGATATCCACGATAGGAATGCTAGCAGACACACTTGGAGCTGCCACAATCCATCTTGTCATCAACATGGCCCGTAACCGCAATCATGCGGTGGTGACCTTTCAGCAAATATGGAGCCGCGTAAACAGCATGTGGCGCGGCCGCATCAAGCTCTTCTTCTCGGGCTGGATTCCCAAAAGCCATTATGTGACGAGCTCGCTTATGCGCGGCAAACCGCTTGTGCTCGTCCATCCTCAATCCCAGCCGAGCCGCTGTCTGGATATCATAGCAGAGCGCATGCATAAGCATCATATGACATGGCGCAGCCGTCAAAAGGGAAGATGGGGCGTGCCCTCAGCATTCGCATCGCTCGCCGGCACCGATTGACTCTCAGGCATTTTTCTGCAACAGTGATCTCATGAAATACGCAGGTTTTACCAAGCAGGAACGCACGTTCATAACTCTCATGCGGGTTTGGATGGTGGCGTTTTTCGGCACAGGCATTTTGTTTGCCACAATACCCAATATACTTCTCAACTATATAAATGATATCGGCAAAGTTTTTGTAGGCTGGCACTCGCCACCTATAGCGAGCGGTGGTTATTTTTGGCTAGTGCTTGCAGTAGCGCTTCTTGCTATCCTCACCTATTCATGCGCGCTCGCTCAGGCAAGTCCGCTTAGAAATTTTGGCTATGCAAGGCTTATCATAATTTCAAAATTCATATCTGCTATTGGTTTTGCTGCACTGCTATATATTAACGGAAAGCAATTCTATTATCTCGTGGGAGCTGTAATCGACGGTTTAATATTCATCATCACTTTAGGCGTGTATATAAAAGCCTCAAAGAGTCGAGGCTAACTCCATGACAAAAAAGAAGGCAACAAGACGTTCCAGAAAACATCCTAAGAGCAAGCCTGCATCATTGCTATCCACGCTCACAAAACACATAAGCGGCCAAACGCGCGAATATCTGAGCCAAGAGTGGGACAGGGCTTTAAGCAGCATCCTCAGCTCCCCCACAGTGCAGAGCATAAAGACCATGCTCTCATATTGGCATGCAGGCGAAGGTGCAGACGAGTTTGGATTGGATCCGACGCTTGTGGAGTTCATGCGCCCTTTTTTTCAATTCCTCTACTACAATTACTTTCGTGTGGATGTAGCGGGCATGCGCAACATTCCGCGTAAGGGTCCTGCAATTTTGGTCGCCAACCATGCAGGCGCCCTGCCCTATGATGGCGCCATGGTGCATCTGGCCGTATTCAATAACCTAGCAGGCCAGCGGGGAGTTCGATTTTTGGTGGAAGACTTTGTATATGAGCTGCCGATTCTCGGCACGTTCATCCAGCGCATCGGCGGAGCGAGGGCAAGTCAGGAAAATGCGACTAAACTGCTTGACGCAGGTCATCTGATTGCAGTGTTTCCGGAAGGCGTAAGAGGAATAGGCAAGGAATATGACGAGCGATATAAACTTGTGCGCTTTGGTCGCGGTGGGTTTGTTAAACTGGCCATGCGAACAGGCGTGCCCATCATACCGGTTTCCATAGTGGGATCTGAAGAGACCCATCCTATCATATGGAAGTCCTATCGGTGGGCAGAACCGCTGGGGCTACCCTTTATTCCATTCACTCCAACATTTCCCTGGCTAGGTCCCCTGGGCCTGGTGCCGCTTCCGAGCAAGTGGAATATAACGTTTGGAAAGGTACGAAAGTTTGATGGGTTTGAACCTATAGATGCTGAAGATGAAGAACTTGTGAACGAGCATGCAGATAGCATCAAAGAAGAGATTCAAAACACGCTCAATAAAATGTTGGCGAAGCGAAAGAACATTTGGATTTAGCGTAAGTTAAGGAGGCAGTATGTTAAAAATAGATTTCACCAAGCTCATGGCAGACAGGGTGGGAGATGCGAATGGGCTGACTTCTGAGGATTTGGCCGAGATAGCCAAAGCCGCTAAGACGGCACATGAAAAAGTATTGCAGTGGCGCAAATCTCAGGATGCCATTTTCTTCGATATCGTTTCTGACAATACGATTTTTGATGGAATCGAAGATAAAGCCAATGAGGTTGCATCTAGCTTTGAAAATCTCGTGGTGCTGGGCATAGGCGGCTCGGCGTTGGGGATGCGCTGCCTAGCTAGCGCTTTGCTTCCTCCATTTTGGAACTTAAGGAACGCGTCAGAGAGAAACAATAAACCAAAGCTCTTTGTGTGCGACAACATCGATCCTGAAACATTTGCCGCACTCTTGGAAATGGTCGATATAAAGAAGACCTGCTTTATTGTGATCAGCAAATCAGGCAGCACCACTGAAACTGCTGCCCAGATGCATATAGCCATACAGAGATTAAAAGATGCGTTAGGAGAAGGATGGCAAAAAAATCTTATAGCTATAACAGATCCAAACCAAGGTCATCTCAGAGAGCTTTGCACTAAGGAGAATCTAGATTCATTCTCAATACCGCCAAAGTTGGGGGGACGCTTTTCTGTGCTCTGCCCTGTGGGTTTATTTCCAGCAGCATGCGTGGGCATAGATGTAAAAGCCCTAATCAGCGGCGCCAAGGACATGGCTGCCCGCTGTGAGATAAGCGATCTTGAAGAAAACCCTGGGTATCAGATAGGCGGATACCACTTTTGGTTTGATACTAAGAAGGCAAAGCACATGAGTGTGATGCTGCCGTACTCCGATGCGCTCATGCTCACTGCCGATTGGTATGCACAGCTTTGGGCAGAAAGCCTGGGTAAAGACGGCAAGGGACAGACTCCCATCAAGGCGCTCGGCGTCACTGATCAACATTCACAGGTTCAGCTCTATATGGATGGGCCGTTGGACAAGGTGTTTACATTTGTAGGAACCGAGTCGTTCAAGGTGCCGGCATCTTTTACGCAAATCCATGAAGCAAGCGGCGCGTATGAGTACCTTAAAGGCAAGGACCTGGGCACGATCATGCATGCAGAACAGAAGGCAACTGCAGAGGCATTAGCGAAAAACGGGCGGCCCAGCCTCACCGTCACCTTTCCCAAGATCGATGCACAACATCTAGGCGAGTTCTTTATGCTGTATGAGGCAGCCACTGCCTTTGCAGGCGCGCTATACAACATCAATCCGTTTGATCAACCTGGAGTGGAATTGGGGAAAAAGCTTACGAGGGAAATACTGTCAAACCCTTGAGTCATTGCGAGGAGTGAAACGACGAAGCAATCTCCTGATCTTTAGGGGATTGCTTCGTCACGTTGTTCCTCGCAATGACAATCAGTCACTCCTTATCAATCATACTCATATGCGCCTATGGACCATAGTACTGTTCGTAATACGCCGTCCATGTCTGTGTCGACATCCCAGCCTTCGCCTGATCCATCAAGCCCTGAGGTATCAAACACAACAAGACCAAGGTCACAGCCCGATCCAAATCTAAAGTCATCATCAGGATCCAGACATGCAGATAAATCCTCGTCGATATTGTCGAATGCAAAAGCGAGAGCCGCCTCCATAGCAACTACAAATGGATAGGTGTTCAGAGTATCGCCATCGTAATAAACTCCACTTGTATAATCGAATATATCATTGTTTCTCACCACAGCAGGGTCAGAGCCTGCATCATTGTCCCATATTGCAATGTCGCTAGGAACGCCAATAACTTCTATTTTATATATTATGTTATTGACGATTTCAGGCGCACTGACGCCGAGCAACATGATACCGTAGGTGGATAAGTCTCCATTACGTCCGAAAATTGTATTGTTATATATCAGAGGTGAAGAGTTGCTGCACAAGATTACACGGTTATTTGTTGCCTCTCCACCATCTATTACGTTGTTCTGAATCAATGGTGCACTGCCACCCCAATTAGCAATACCGTAGTTTGTAGTTACACCAAGTCCCCCGTCGCCTGCCACGATTATGTTATTTGTTGTGATCGGATTTGAATTGTCCTGATTATCAATACCGCGGCTGTCTGTAGCAGCGCCACCGTCTATATCGTTGTTGTCTATCAATGGCGAGCTGGCTGTAAAGTTTGCAATGCCAACGCTGCCATTTATTCCGAGCCCAGCATTTATGTTATTGCCTTGGATGTTAGGGGAACAGGCGGAAAAATTTCGTATTCCCATGGTATTCAAGGTTCCGACCAATGCTCCACCGCCAACTATGGTGTTGTTTTGCAGGACAGGCGAGCTGTTAAACATATTAAGAACCGCGGCAGTAATAGTTGTCGCATCTCCTCCATATATATTATTGTTTGAGATAGTAGGCGATGCATTATTGGAGAATATACCACAACTCATAAGGCCGCCTGCGCCAACGATTCTGAATCCATCTATCACGCTATCAGCAGTTACGCCGGCAAGCGCATATACCGGACAATTAGGCTGAAACGGAACATCTCCGCCCCCGGCAGCTGTATCTGTGATGGCTGTGATGTTGGTCACCGGGTCTCTAGTACCAGTCCAGTCAGGCTCTCCATCTACAACTGCATAACCTCCGCTCAGGGACACGCCTGCACTCACCCTGACTTCCCCAGGAACGCCTGGAGCCAATCCTGATGAATTAACCTCATAATTCCCCTCTGAAACACGAATTTCAGCTGCGCTCCATCCATCGTTAATATAATCCACTCCTAGGTCAGCAGCAGCTGTTGGGTTGCCACAAACATCCTTCAAGTCACACAACACACCATCTTCGCCAGTGCTAACAAATAGCACCTGTACGCCGTATGTTACGCCCTGTGTTGCTTCTTGTTTGCTGATGCTTGCGCTAGCTACTGAATTGCCGGCCAAATCGCTGGCAGTAAACGTAAGCGTCCTAATGCCGCTTGTCCAAGTGGCTGTAGGGCTAATGGTGACAGTATCGTTTTCGTTTGTTGTAGTTGACCATACACCACCATCGCTCTCTGGTCCCATGGTTCCGCCTAGAACCAATGAAGTAGTATCCATGGTTTCACTAAATGTAATAACCACGCTTTGAGTATTACTTATGCTGGAAAGATCTACAGGAACTATGCTGGCAAATGGGTTTGTATTATCACCATTGCCGTTGCCGTTTTCGCCATCTCCAGTTTCACCTGTGCCGCCTATCCCTTCAGTTGTGTCCTCGAATATTATTCCACCTCCGCACCCAGCTGCTAATAATATGCCCATCGCAAGGATTAATAATAAAACCACTAAACATCTTTTAAGCGATATACACCGCATTTCTTCCTCCTCCCGGAAGAACAGCACCGCTGCATTATACGTCCAATAATTGTGCCAATTTATGGGCTTGATAGTAAAAAAAATGATTAATGATATTAAGAGGTTATAGTGGGCAAAACATAAGAGTTTATCATTGCCAGCAGAAAAAATGAGGTAAAAATCACTCAGATGTCAAAATTTTGTTGCTAGAACTCCAGCTGGCCTTCCATGGTCGCTATAACATCAGCGCCTGATAGGAACTGGTCAAAGAGCTCGTTGCCTGATGGATTTTGCGGGACAGTGGTCTCAAGGCGCATGGTAATATTGCCCTGAGAAAGCGGATTGATGGTCTCGATGTCTAGATCGGTTAAATCAAAGTCCACAAGAGCAGATATACCCTGCTTTATATCCTCTATGCTCACCTCGCCCAGGGTAACGCGTATGCGGAATGCAACGCCTGAAAGCTCTACCCTTGTACCATCAAATGTGCCCTGTGCTTCTACACCTTGAGCACCACTTATGATGAGCGTTGCAGTAACTCCTGAAGGCAGTTGCGGTATCTCTTCGCTGCGCAAATACATTATTGCATAGGGAAAATCATCCATACGAAGCTTAAGCGTCGCGCCGTCTATGCTGAACCTGATTGGTCCTGTGATCTCAAGCGCCTTGGGTCCACCAGGAGCAAGCTGTGGTATGTCGATGGAAAATCCGCCCGTGTAACATGCAGTGCCATTGCCTGGCGTGCAGGTAGCAAATGCTCCTCCTGCCTCCTCCTCACCAAACGGTCCTTTCTCTGCGGTTCCTACGAGCTGCAAATAGAAGATGCCATCCTTGGGATAGCGGTAGACTGCTTCTACAATAGCTCGATGAATTACCTCTTCTTCAGAGCCGCGCTTTATTTCATCCGGATGCTTGGGAATCCAGCGCTCCTCTTCTCCTGTAACCCAACCGCCATATGCTGCTTGAGAGGTTTCTAGGTTCATAGGGGCATAGGTAACTGTTGCCTGAAGCGAACTTCCAGGGGGGATCACTATGTCTGTTGAAGAAACTGTCTGTCCTCCGACCTCGAGTTTATCTATGCGAAAGTGGCCGGCAGCATTGCTGCCCCGATCAAAACCTATGGCGCTTATGTGCTGCTCGGTATCAGAAGAGGAGTTGCCTAGGATAAAAGTCTTTGTGGTGCTCTCAGTGATGCGAGTCTCATCAAACACCTCTGTTTGCCAAGCTGAAAACTGCTCGCCGCCAGAACATGAATACATTGGTGCTATGGCGATGAAAGACGCTATAAGGAGCACTATTTTTATGCGTAAATAATTCATATTATTATTTTGCGAGAAACGTATGTCATTGCGAGCGAAGCGAAGCAATCCCACGTTGATCTGGAGATTGCTTCGTCGCCTGCGCTCCTCGCAATGACATTCTTTTCTCGCCTGTCTCACTGAGTTCGCCAATATGCATTGCAGCATGCGTTCATGCTCTTATCGGCATGCCGACAAAAAAGTTGCGCCCTATGTAAGGAATTTACCCAAAGAAAAACCCCCTGATTATCAGGGGGTTATCACCAGAAATCTTTACGTTTCTCGCCTGTCTCGCTTGTCTCGCCTTTCTCGCATTTTAGTAATACACATACACCGCGCCTGCGCCGCCGCCGGCAGTTGGATCCGCTACCAAGAAATCAATATACCCATCTGCATTAAAATCCGCACCCTCTACATTTATGCCGGGCATGCTGAGTTCAGCATCAGCTGTAAAACTTATATTCGGAAAGTCATTATAGATATAGACCCTATCCACAGCACCTACTGCAAGCTCTACGCCATCGTTTCCAGGATAGAAATCAGCAACAAACATTCCCATACCAAAGGTCGGACGGTTATCGTTTGTAAGCTGATTTGCAGGTGCGTTAATGTCCGTGCGTTGGTCGTATACGTTGGCAAACCCACCAGTGGCGCTTAGACCGCCGCTAAGAGCAAACCATCCTGGTATTAGGCTATAGGCCTGGCCTACCTGACTGCCGTTATTAAAATAAGTAATAGGGCCAAAAAAAGCTCCGATATTATCGGTAAACCGATACGTATGTTGTTCCGGAAATCCAAGGATCAATACCATGCTTGTGAATATGCCTTCATCCAAACCATCATTATCAATATCACCCACATTACCTACAAATATACCAGCCTGATCATTTATGCCCGCGCCAGTAAAGATGACATTGCCCGCACCAATAACAACATCTCCTGTTATAGGTCCATCTACCTGAAAAACTTGTCCTCGCCTGGCGTTAAACCAATATGCACCGATGATGAGAGAATTAACACCATCCCCATCGTCATCAAATATATCAAATGAATGGCCAAAACGCGTAACGTGAGTTCCGAGATACACAACATTCCAATCAGCATCTAATTTTGAATCATAATTTCCGCTCGTGAGATTGCCGCTGAGTATGTGAATGGATCCATTGTTGGGATCATCCATGCGTTCCTCGCCAAATAACGCATCATCAATCCCATCGTTGTTTATATCGCCAAGCTTAACAGGGAAATTTAGATCTGCGGTTAAAGCTGCAGCATCAAAGGTTGCCCATGGGGTGAGGGTAGCGCCTGTAGCAGGAGGAAAATTGCCTGGCCCTCCTAAAAACAGATATGCCCTCCTATCTGTTATATCGTTCTCCTGTGGACCTACGATGAAATCAGGATAGCCATCTCCGTTTACATCGCCCACATCCAAACTCGTGCCCAAAGCTCCCCCACCTGTGAAGCTTGCTACTTGGAGGGTTGTGTCTATCGTAGCATTGGTAACAGCAGATGTCGCAGAACTCGTAGTGTATCTGAAGCCAACCGAATACAGCTCATTTGGATTGAGGTTTGGAACAATATACGTGCATGTGCCTAAAACACATGTAGGAGTAAATGCCACCCAGGCAGCTCCATCAACGCTAACTCCATAGCTTGTTGCCCCTTCTGGCGCTGCAAACGTCTCTGTAGCTCGCGTGTTTTCCACATGGGTAACCACAAGGGCAGGAGGAGTAGTTCCTCCGCCATTACCATTGCCATTACCATTACCATTACCATCAGGCCATATGATCCCAGCACCGCATGCGCCAAGACCCATATACATTGCGAGGACTATGGCGAAGAGTAGACCTAAATATGTCTTATTCTTATTCATAACTCCCTCCCACATGCTGTTATAAGCAAGAGATATGCCAGTTCGCCTCAAAAAAAGCGTGAAGGATTTGATAATATTTTGCAATGATATTAAGGAGATATATAGGGATAGGATATTAGATCAGAATGAAATGGGTAGATATTAACCCATAAGTCAAAATAGCGATGATAATACAGGGATCATTAATGTCATTGCGAACCCCGCAGGGGTGAAGCAATCTCAAGATGACCAGGAGATTGCTTCGTCGTCCCCCAAAGATCGTTGGGGGACTCCTCGCAATGACAAGCTCTTAGCGTTTTTGGCCTTCTATAAACTCCCCAAACGCCTCTTCGCTCGTCTTTGTCGGCGTATATAACTCTTGCTGCATCTTTGATACATCCATAATCCAAGGAAAACGAATAAAGTTAAGCTGGGCTGGCGGAGAAGACATAACCCTAAGATGCCATAAAAGAAACGCAATGGGATAAACAACAAAGTATGGCAGGGGCATCTTTAGTTTGCCTGCGCGCTTTATCAATTCAGAGTAACGCTGTGTACCCGTTGCTGCCACGTTGAATATGCCGCTTACAGGTTTCTCAGCAGTAGCGACTAAACAGCTTACCATGTCATCCTCGTGGATGAATTGAAATTCGGGATCGCGCACGCCCTTCTTATCCCATATCTGCGGCACGATCGGCCACTTGAGTATGTCAAAAAAGTGATTGTCTGTGTTGGGTCCAACCACAAGACACGGTCTCAGGATCACTGTCTGGCATCGGGTATGCTCAGCCATGAATTTTTGTGCCATCTTGTCTGCAAGTTCTTTAAGACGCGAGTAACTATATCCCTTTACTCCTCGAAGCGGCGCGCCCTCATCGATGAGACTAATGTTGTGATCATGCGCTCCGTAGGATGCCACGCTGGACACATAAACGACCCGCGGCACTTTGAACTTTTCACACAGTTTGAGAAAGTTATGGGCCCCACCCAGGGCCACGTCCTCTTCTTTTTTGATATCGTGCGTAACATCGACTATAAAAGCTAAATTTATTGCAACATCAGGCCTGGCTTCATTAAAAATATCTTCCATCGAAGCTTTATCGCTTACAGATCCCTCTACAAATTTTGTATAAGACTCTATGTTTTTGGGCTTGCGCACATCGATACCATAGATCTCGTAGCCATGCTCCTTTAAGAGCTCAACGGACTTTGATCCGATGTACCCAGCTGAACCTGTTATGAGAATCCGCATAATATAAACTCCAAATTATCCTTTTCGCCTCATCTCCATAACCTCTTCCATTATCTGGGGAGAATCGGTAAGGCTTACTGGATATTCGCCGGTAAAACACGCATCGCAAAACCACTCGCGCTCGCCCTTTTTCTCAAACCAGTAAAGCGCGTCCTGCGAGATATAGCCTAGCGAATCTGCGGTGAGAAAGTCGCATATCTCCTGAACGGATTGTTTGCTGGCTATGAGCTCCTGCCTTGTGGGCGTATCAATGCCATAAAAACACGGCCAGCTGGTAGGTGGGCTGGAGATGCGCATATGCACCTCTTTGGCCCCAGCCCTGCGCAACATCTTGACTATCTTCATGCTGGTGGTACCGCGAACTATGGAGTCGTCGATGACTACCACCCTCTTGCCCTCGAGCGCTTCGCGAACCGGATTTTGTTTTATGCGCACGCCAAAGTGGCGAATTTCATTTTTGGGCTCGATGAACGTGCGGCCCACATAATGATTTCGAATAAGGCCCAGCTCGAAAGGTATACCAGACTCTTGCGAATAACCCACCGCAGCTGGTACGCCTGAATCTGGTACAGGAATTACAAGGTCGGCCTCTACAGGATGCTCTCTTGCCAACTGCGCCCCAAAACCCTTTCTTATATTATAGACATCGCGACCAAACACGTGGCTGTCCGGGCGCGCGAAATAAATATATTCGAAGATGCAATGCGCTTTCTTCTTGTTTCCGTCAGAAAGCAAATCATAAGAACGCATCTGGCCGTGCTCAAACACCACTATCTCGCCTGGCTTCACTTCTCTAACATATGTAGCATCGATGAGATCCAACGCGCATGTTTCTGATACAACGACAAATGCTTCGCCAAGCTGGCCTATGACCAGAGGCCTGAAACCCCTTGGATCGCGCGCTGCAACCATGACGTCATCTGATAAAAAGGTGAGCGAATAGGCGCCCTCGACCTTTCGCAACGCAGCGGCAATTCTTTCTACAAGCTCACCGCTTCTCTGCCGGGCTATGAGGTGCATGATCACTTCGCTGTCCATTGTGGATTGAAAGATCGCTCCCTCATCCTCAAGCTCGTTGCGAAGCTTAATAGCATTTGTGAGATTGCCGTTATGCGCTATTGCCAAAAACCCTACCTTGGAGGTGACTACAAATGGTTGAGCATTTTTTATTGTTGAACTGCCTGCAGTGGAATAGCGCACATGGCCGATGGAATTCTTTCCGGGCAGCCTTGCTAAGACCTCGGTGTCGAAGTTATCAGCTACAAGGCCCATGGCCTTATGCTGACGAAACTGATCATCTCCTGAACATACGATGCCGCAGCTCTCTTGTCCCCTGTGCTGCTGGGCATAAAGACATAAGTAGGCAATCTTAGAAGCCTCGGGATGGTTATGAATTCCTGTTATGCCGCACATATAATTTCACCTTGTTATGAGGAGATCCACTGGTCACTGGTCACTGGTCACTGGTCACTGGTTACTGGTCATCAATCATCTCCTTCATCGCCTGTGACCAGCGTGCGTGAAGGTCGGCCAGATCAACAGACAGTATGCCTTTTATTGAGATGAGCCTTCCGCCCACCGTACCTATGCGCCTAGCCACAGCTCCGAGCTCACGCGCTATTGAAATAACCGCATCGGCGTCCTCAGGCTTTGCAGAAACGATGATGCGCGCAGCGCTCTCGCCAAACAACAGTACGTCGGGGCGAATGTGCTCTTCGAGATCTACCTCAAGCCCGAGCACTCCAGAAGGACGCGTTAGCGAGCATTCAGCCAGCGTCACGGCGATTCCTCCTTCAGATACATCATGAGCAGACCTAACGAGGCCGCGGCGAATACAGGTTCGCACTGCGTTCTGCACTGCCTTTTCTTTCTCAAAATCAATATGTGGAGGACGGCCTGCTACTTTTCCATGAATCGTAAACAGATACTCGCTGCCGCCAAGATCGGGCTCGTCGTTTCCTAAAAGGATTATTACATCCCCGTTTTCCTTCCACCAGGGAGTGCAAAATTTGTCCACATCGTCGAGCAGCCCGACCATCCCTATCGTGGGAGTTGGGTAAATGCCTTCGCCTTTTGTCTCGTTATAGAAACTTACATTGCCGCCGGTGACGGGCGTTTCAAACTGCTTGCACGCCTCTGTGATGCCGGCTACAGCTTGCTTAAATTGCCACATGATCTCAGGCCGCTCTGGATTTCCAAAGTTTAAGCAATCGGTTATCGCCAGGGGTTCTGCACCCACGCATGACAGGTTGCGAGCTGACTCTGCCACAGCAAGCGCGGCACCGGTATATGGATCGAGAAAACAGAAGCGGCTTTGACAGTCAATTGATATGGCTATGCCCTTTTTAGTATTCTTAAGGCGAACTACTGTAGCATCCGCACCTGGCAGAACAACCGTGCCAGTCATGACCATGTGATCATACTGCTCCCACACCCATCTCTTGCAGCAGAGGTTAGGAGAGGAAACAAGTTTGACAAGAGTCTCGTTTAGATCATCAGGTATAGGAACAGTTGAAAGATCAAGATTTTGTACTTGGCGCTGCCATGACGGCTCTTCTGACGGGCGATCATAGATTGGCGCCTCATGCACGATTGGCGCAACCGGAATGTTAGCTACGCATTCGCCGTCTTTCATAACCCTCACGCGACCATCGTCAGTAACTTTTCCAACTACAGCAACATCCAAGTCCCACTTTTCGAAAATGCGGCGCACATCATCCTCGCGCCCTTGCTTGGCTACGATGAGCATGCGCTCTTGTGATTCAGAGAGCATGATCTCATAGGGCGTCATGCCTTCCTCACGAATAGGAACACGATCAAGATCAAGCTCCATGCCTGAGCCTGCGCGGTCGGCCATCTCAAATGAAGAGCATGTGAATCCGGCTGCACCCATGTCCTGTATTCCTACAATGGCATCTGTATCCATGAGTTCGAGGCACGCCTCCAGCAAAAGCTTTTCTGTAAATGGATCGCCCACCTGAACCGTGGGCCTCTTCTCATCTGAGGCTTCGTCAAACTCATCAGATGCCATGGTGGCCCCGTGTATTCCGTCACGGCCAGTCTTGGAGCCCACATAGATCACAGGATTGCCAACGCCCGATGCTTTGCCAAGATAGATGCGATTTGCATTCATGAGCCCAAGCGTAAAAGCGTTTACTAATATGTTGCCATTGTAACATGGATTGAATGCAACCTCTCCGCCCACAGTAGGTATTCCCATGGTGTTGCCATAGCCGCCTATGCCAGCAACAACGCCGCGCACGAGATAAGGTGTTTTGGAATGTTTTGGATCACCAAAGCGAAGGCTATTCATGTTTGCTATGGGGCGCGCGCCCATCGTGAATATGTCACGCAATATGCCACCAACGCCTGTGGCAGCACCCTGATAAGGTTCTATAAAGGAAGGATGGTTGTGGCTTTCCATCTTAAATGCCACAGCCAACCCATCGCCAATATCTATTATGCCCGCATTCTCGCCTGGTCCTTGCAGCACCCGTGAGCCGTCGGTGGGAAAGTTCTTTAGATGGATTCGCGAGCTCTTATAAGAGCAATGCTCAGACCACATCACAGAAAAGATACCTAACTCAGTGATGTTGGGAGTACGGCCGAGCACAGAGATTATGTGTTTGTACTCATCTTGTGTGATTCCGTGCTCTGCCACAAGCATCGGAGTTATTTCTGTATCCTTGCGCATAATCTATTTACCTTTTTTCGTTGCCCAGGTGATGATCGATTCAAATATCTTAAGGCCATCTTTATTTCCCAACATGGATTCGCTGCATCTTTCTGGATGAGGCATCATGCCACAGACATTGCCTGACTCATTTATGAGCCCTGCAATTGCCTGTACAGAGCCGTTTGGATTGTATTCATCGGTGATGTTGCCTTGTGAATCGCAATAGCGGAATAGGAGTTGCCCTTCTCTTTCAAGCTTTGCTGCATACTTTCTGTCGGCAAAGAAATTGCCGTCCATGTGAGCGATCGGAATCCTTAACACATCGCCTGGAGTGCACGCGCACGTAAAGGGAGTGTCTGCGCGTTCCACTCGCAGATGAACGTCCTTGCACACAAACTTAAGGGAATCGTTTCTCATAAGAGCGCCGGGAAGAAGCCTTGCTTCCTGAAGGATTTGAAATCCATTGCAGATGCCAATTACCAGGCCGCCCTTATCTGCGAATTCTTTTACTGATTCCATAATCGGAGAACGCGCGGCCATCGCGCCGGAACGAAGGTAATCGCCATATGAAAATCCGCCGGGCAGAATTAGACACTCAGCACCCTTAAGGTCGCGATCTTTGTGCCAAAGAAAATATCCATCATGGCCTAACACTTCGTTTATGACATGATGGCAATCATGATCGCAATTGCTTCCTGGAAAAACGATTATACCAAACTTCATTGTGAATCCCTATGTTGCGAATTGTCATTGCGAGCGAAGCGAAACAATCTCCTGAAATAATGGGGATCGCCACGCCCCCCCCAACAATCTTTGGGGGCTCGCGATGACAATCGGTTATACTAACTCGTATTTATAACTCTCGATAACCGTGTTGGCCAAGAGCTTCTCGCAGATCTCCTTAAGAGAAGCCTCGGCCTCGTCTGGCGACTTGTCAGCAAGGTTTACCTCTATGAACTTGCCAACTCGCACTCCTGACACGTGTTTGTAGCCCATTGTGTTCAAGGTGTGCTTTACTGCCTCTCCTTGCGGATCATGAACGCCCTTCTTTAATGTGACATAGACTTTTGCTTGCATAAGTTACTCCTTCTCAAACACGCGCGTAAATATCTCATCAACATGTGCTGTGTGCTTTTTGATATCGAAGATCTCTCTCAGCTCTTTTTCACTCAGCCTAGAGGTAATTTCAGTATCTTGGGAAAGCAATTCAAAAAACGACTTACCTTGCTTCCAGGACTCCATGGCCTTGGCCTGCACTATGCGATATGCATCCTCGCGCTTTAAGCCCTCTCTTATCAAAGCTAGCATAACATCCTGCGAGTTATAAAGACCATGAGAGATCTCGATGTTGGAGCGCATCCTATCGGCATTCACCTCAAGTCCTTCTATAACCTTTGCAAGCCTTGCCAGCATGAAGTCTACAAGTATCGTAGAATCCGGAGCTATAATGCGCTCGACTGATGAATGCGAAATATCCCTCTCATGCCACAGGGCCACATTCTCAAGCGCAGCAATTGAGTTAGCTCTTACCAAGCGTGCCAGACCTGTGAGATTTTCGCAGAGAATGGGATTGCGCTTGTGGGGCATTGCGCTTGATCCCTTCTGAGCTTTTCCAAAGGGCTCTGCTGCCTCGCGCACCTCTGTGCGTTGTAAATGGCGAATCTCCACGGCGATCTTTTCTATTGAAGAGGCAATGCCGGCAAGCACAGAAAAGAAATGCGCATGTCGATCGCGCTGCACTATTTGCGTGGATATGAACGCTGGCGCCAGCCCAAACTTTTCGCAAACTTCCTTCTCCATCTCAGGCTCTATATGCGCAAATGTACCAACAGCGCCGGATAGTTTGCCAACAGAGATGCCTTTTATGGCTTCGCTCATTCGTCTAGCATGGCGACCAAACTCATCGTACCAAACAGCCACCTTGAGACCAAAGGTTATGGGCTCAGCATGAATGCCGTGCGAGCGCCCCATCATCACGGTATTTTTATGAGTGTTGGCAAGTGTCTTTAGAGCATGACGAAGATCTTTTATGCCTTGTTCGATGATTTTTGCAGATTTTATAAGCTGGAGTGCAAAGGCTGTATCGATGAGATCTGATGATGTCATGCCCATGTGGATGAGGCGGGAATCAGGACCGACTTTTTCTGCAACTGCTGTTAAAAAAGCTATGACATCGTGATGTACCTCTGCCTCAATGGCCTCGATCCTTTTTATATCAAACGCAGCATCTTTTTTGATCTTTGCAAGGGATTTGGGCGGTATCTTGCCCCTTGCTGCCCAGGCCTCGCACACTGCGATCTCGATCTTAAGCCAAAGATCATACTTAAAAGCATCGCTCCAAATTGATGTAATTTCTGGTCTGGAATATCTTTCAATCATCCCAAGATACCCTCAACTGATAAATTCACATTTAAAGCTTAGTCTAACCTGCTGATATATAAGCCTTTTTATGTGCCCCTGAAGGGGCGGCGACTATAGCCCAGAGCATGTTCATATGCAACTTTAAATAATGGCAGTAAAGCGAGACCAGCTAGACCGGCGAGAAAAGTAAAACCGGTCTCGCTGTTCTCGCGATCATTGCATTGCTTTCAACAATATACCTTGAAGAAATAGCTATTTTAATTAAAATAGCGCGTTATGGATATTTGCAGATATATGTGCGCCACGAGGTTTGTGAAGGCCAGTCCGTTTGAGACGGATCAGCGAAGCGACCTGACGCACGCTGTATCAGAGCCGGCATGCAGCAAGGCGACTTGACTGTATGAAGCCCGGGCGAGAGAGCAAGCAGGCCGAAA
>JBDRBN010000001.1:0-13931 GCA_043822785.1 Pseudomonadota bacterium | reverse complement strand
AAGCGAAGCAATCCCCTTATAACCTGTGTTTGCGGGAGATTGCTTCGTCGCTAAACGCTCCTCGCAATGACACCTAGACATGAGAAAAATGAATTCTTATATTTCAACCAGTTAACACCTCTAACGCGACAGCAGTGCAATTTCTAATATCCAATATCGCCTTTATAGGATGTTCGGTTAAAAGCGAAATTAGAAATTGGATATTGGATTATAAAACAATACCCGCCTTTATCATAAAGACGGGTATTGATATGCTTTCAAACTATATCCCTACAGATCCTTCAATATCTCCTTCCGCTTCTCATTATACTCCTTGTTGCTTATCACACCTTCCTTCTTTAGTTCCTCAAGAGCCTGAAGCCTCTCTTTAACCGTATTAGTTTCAGTATTAGTTTCAGTCGTGACTGTGGGGGACGTAGGAGTGGAATTTGAAGCGACTTCGGCTTTATTGACCTCTTCTGCACCAGGCACAGCCACAGTCTCACCTGCCATGGTCTTTGTAGTTGTAGGAACTTCCGTGGGCTTTACCTCTTCTGCATAGTTATAATGTAAGTTCAATATGAGCTCAGAGGTATCCTTCACTCCCATAGTCTGTCCGGGTCCAAGCTCAAGCCTGACCCTAAGCCCCCTTGCTCTTGCTATGGCCTTTGCTTCGTTTCCTCGCTTGTCAACATCTCCTGTAACCTTGGCATAGAGCTTTTCGAACTTGATATGAAGCTCATCACCTGAAAGCCATGCTTGGCCAAGGTTTATGCGATCGTTGCGCAAGATGAAGAGGGGGTTCTTTTGAAGGTATGAAAAGACCACTTCCTCATTAGAACTTGCCCGTGAAAATGCCTTTGCAAAATTCACAACTAGAAAATCGATGGCCGAATTATCGAACACTCGCTGCGTATCAACTTCTTTCTTTGTAATGTAACTCTTCGAAAGCTCGACCGACTTGAGGGCCTCTCTTAAGCCTTGCTCGTCAAGCTGCTTGGGATGTGTCATGTTACGCTCTTCTGCCACACCAGCTTTTACCTCCCTGAGTTTCACATAATCAAACCTATGGTCAGTAGCAATATAGGTTGTCTTGCGCGCAAAGCTCAAAGCCGGCCACAGAATAATTACAGCTATAAACATTAGTACGATTTTTTTCATGACCTCAATCCTCCAGGTGTTTTATTTGCCGAGCTGATAACCCACATAAGCCTTCATTGTCCACGAAAAAATCACGGATCGCTTGCTTTTCTCAATAGTTATGGCAAATTGCATGTGATATCCAAGGAGGCATAATGGAAAACCAAAACATACCTGAAGCAGAGCCTGTTGTGCCACCACCCCAACCCCCCCATCAAGAAGGCGCTAGCGGGCGAGCAGTGGCAGCCCTGGTGATGGGCATCCTGTCGATTCTTTGCTTGGGATTCTTAGCTGGCATACCAGCCATCATACTGGGTTCTATGGAACTTCGTGCCATAA
The DNA here is from genome assembly GCA_043822785.1 of Pseudomonadota bacterium. GTDB lineage: Bacteria > UBA10199 > UBA10199 > 2-02-FULL-44-16 > JAAZCA01 > JBDRBN01. Next base: position 12,473 of record JBDRBN010000001.1, on the reverse strand, counting down.
AGGCAGGGGCCGCACCAGCTGCTGGCGAATCAGCAGCAAAAGTAGGCTACATACTCGGAATCGTGGGTACAGCCCTGACCTGCATAACCATAGTAATCTTCATCATCATGATCGCGCTGGGCATATCTATGGGAGCCATGGACGCCGTACAGAACGCAGTCTTTTCGGTATGATTGTAACAAAAACTGGTCACTGGTTACTTATTACTGATCACTGCTTATGCGTGTAATCGCAGGTAAAGCCAAAGGACACAAATTAGTGACGCCTTCCTCTGATCGCGTGCGTCCAGCTCTTGATCAAGTAAAAGAAGCCATATTCAACATCCTCTATGATGTTACAGATCTTAGGATTCTGGATCTATTTGCCGGATCAGGATCAATAGGTATAGAAGCCCTCTCTAGAGGGGCAAGCGAAGCTGTTTTCGTAGAGGAGTGGAGCAAGGCTGTAGCTGCCATCAAACGAAACCTTAAGCATTGCAAGCTAGAGGAAAAGTCGCGCATCATATGCACATCTGTAGACAAAGGTCTTGCCATTCTAATTAAGGAGGAAAAGCCCTTTGATCTCATCTTCGTAGATCCGCCATATGAAAAGGATCTGGTAAATCCCACGCTAAAAAAGCTTACAGCTTCGCCTCTGGTCGATATGCAAAGCCGCATAATCGTTGAACACCATCCCAAAGAGCCCATTTTGGAAATCCCAGGGCTCACCTTGACCGACACCCGCAAATATGGTCAAACCCTGGTTACTTTTTTGGAACACCAAAAAAGTGATGCCAGCAACGTTTGAAAGCTAAAACCTCCCCAATCAAAGGAGAATGAGAAATATGAATAATGCAGCAATATGTGCGGGCAGCTTTGATCCACCGACCGATGGCCATCTAAACATCATCGACAGAGGGCTTAAGATTTTTGACAAGATAATTGTCGCGATTGCAGTGAACACATCAAAGAAAACTATATTTACACCTGAAGAAAGAGTCGGAATGCTCCACAAGATATTTCGCAATCAGCCAAAAGTTGAGGTCGATGCCTTTGAAGGACTTCTTGTCGATTATGCCCACAAGCGTAAAATACTCACCATACTTCGAGGCCTTCGCACCATGGGTGACTATGAATACGAATCGCAAATGGCCCTGGCAAACAAGACTCTCGATCCTGAAATAGAAATCCTTTACATGATGACCGAAGGAAAATACGCACACTTAAGCTCTTCGATCATTAAAGAAATAATAACTTTTGGCGGAAGCGGATGCGGCATGATCCATCCAATAGTAGCTGAAAAACTCAAAGAAAAGTTGCGTTCTTAAAGAGGAACCGCATGATAAAAATTTCAAAAATAGCAGCTAACATGAAATCCTCAGCAACTTTAGACGTGGCCGCAAAGGCAAAGAAAATGCGGGCCCAGGGCAAAGATGTCATAAGCTTTGCCACAGGTGAGCCGGACTTTGATACACCTTTGGCAATAAGGGAAGCTGGAAAGCAAGCTATAGACCAAGGCCTTACGCGCTACACGCCTAGCTCTGGCATTCCTGAACTCAAGGCTGCAGTTCGTGACAAACTTGCGCGCGACAACTCGCTTGAATATGAAGAGGATGAAATAACCATCACGTGCGGCGCAAAGCATGCCATATACAATGCGCTGCAAGCAATTGTGGATCCAGGCGACGAAGTGATAGTGGTGGCGCCATATTGGGTATCATATCCAGAGCAGGTTCGCCTGGCTGGCGGCACACCTGTTATCGTTGAAACTGATGCACAGAATGCATTTAGGACAAGTGCTTTGGAAATTGAGAACGCCATAACAAAGCGCACCGCAGCCATCATTCTAAATTATCCGTCAAACCCTGCAGGCAGCACCTACAGCAAAGAGGAACTTGCCGAGCTGGGAGAGGTTCTTGTCAAACATAAAGTAGCCATCATCTCAGATGAGATCTATGAAAAACTCATTTTTGGCGAGAGCAAACATGTATCAATAGCTAAAGCATGTCCCGCCTGCAAAGATTTTACCATCGTAGTAAATGGCGTATCCAAATCCTATGCCATGACTGGATGGCGCATGGGCTGGGCCTGCGGCCCCAGCAATGTGATCTCCAAGATGTCAACCCTCTGTGGTCAGCAGATTTCTGGTATACCCGCTTTCGTGCAACGCGCATGCATAGAGGCTCTTGAGGGTCCGCAAGATGAAGTTAAGAGGATGCGAGATGAATTTGCAAGGCGCCGTGATATTATGTTTGAAAAGCTTAAGATAATACCTGGAATAAAATGCCATCTCCCTGACGGCACTTTCTATCTATTTCCAAATATGAGTCATTATATGGGCAAGAGCTACGGCGATCGTAAAATCGCCGATGCTAATGAGCTCGCCCAATACCTTCTTGACGATGCCCATATTGCCACCGTGAGCGGCGAGCCCTTTGGCGCTCCAAACCATGTGCGGCTTTCTTTTGCTACTTCGAGAGAGAGGATAGAGGAAGGCATGGCTCGACTTGCTAATTCACTTGCTAAAGTTAGAAGCTAGAAGTTAGAAAAATCTAGCATCTGACTTCTGAAAAGGAGGATGAAATGGAGATGTGGAACACTGTCGAAGAACTGAAAATCGCTTGCAAAGACGCTTTTGAAATTAAGAATATCGAGTTTAAGTTAAAGGACGAGCACCGGTTTCGCCATAAAGTAATGGACAACCTGGTATGGAATGCAGTCTTTGCAGCAGACGAGCATGTAGGCGATGTGGCGCGCTGGGCTATATGGGAAGGCTCGCAAGTTCTTGGTTGCCCTTCGGCTTCGATACAAGGCTTGTACGAGGCAAGGACTCAGGACAAATGGAAAGACATGACTGTGCCAGCCATAAATGTGCGCGGCATGACGTATGATGTAGCTCGCACCATATTCAAGACGCTCAAACGCTTTGACGCTACTGCTTGTATATTTGAAATCGCAAAATCCGAAATGCTCTACACAGATCAAAGGCCTGCTGAGTATGTGGCATGCGTGCTAGGAGCTGCGCTGCATGAGGGGTGGAAGGCTCCTGTCTTCATTCAGGGCGATCACTTTCAGACCAATGCAAAGAAGTTTAAAGAAAATTCTGCAGCTGAGCTAGGTGCTATTAAGGATTTGATAAGCGAGTCTATCGCGGCAGGCTTTTACAACATAGATATCGATACATCAACCTTAGTAAATCTTTCCAAGCCCACAACCATGGAGCAGCAGAAAGACAACTTTGAAATCGCGGCACAGCTCACAAATCATGTGCGCGCATACGAGCCAAAGGGGATAACAGTTTCAGTAGGAGGTGAGATCGGCGAGGTGGGCACTCAAAACTCAACTCCCGGGGAGCTGGCAGCTTTTATGGAGGGATATAATTCCGCGCTTGTTTCTAAAGTTACTGGCATAAGCAAGATCTCTATTCAGACAGGCACAAGTCACGGTGGAGTGCCGCTGCCCGATGGCTCTATCGCTGATGTAGCTCTCGACTTCGATGTCATAGATGAGTTGGGTAAGATGGCTCGCGAACAGTTTGGCTTTGGTGGCGTGGTTCAGCACGGCGCTTCCACGTTGCCTGAGTCAGCATTCGACAACTTTCCAAAGCACCAGACCATGGAAGTACATCTTGCTACCGGTTTTCAGAATACAATCTTTGACTCGACCGCATTTCCAAAACATTTAAAGGAGCAGATCTATAAGTGGCTTGATGCGAACGCTGCTTCTGAGAAAAAGCCTGATATGACTCCTGAGCAGTTCTACTATAAAGCACGCAAAAAGGTGTTTGGTCCATTTAAGCGTGAGATGTGGTCGCTCACTGATAATACCAAGACCACGCTCATGGGAGAGCTTACGCGGCAGTTCGACATGCTTTTCACCAAGCTAAACATCAAGGGCTCAAGTGTGCTCGTAGAGAAATACGTTAAGCCCACAGAAGTTCATCATCCTTATCCAAAAGCTGGCACAAAAAAGGCCAAGGCCAAGCTCGAACACGACGACAGCCCACATGCGGATTAAGTAGAGTGGTCGCCCTTTTTGCATCCGCTATTCCATATCACGAGTTTTGAGAAGAGGAAGCGGTGCATGTCATCCACCACCGCATAGAGAGCGGGTGTGACCAGAAGCGTGCAGCAGGTTGCAAATGTCAGGCCCCATCCGATGGCCAAGGCCATGGGCTTTAAGAACGGATCAGAGCCCATGAAACCATAAGCCACAGGAAGCAGACCAAATACAGTTGTGATCGTTGTTATGAATATGGGCCTAAGCCTTAGCCTTGCTGCCTCGACCAATGCATCCTTCAGCTCATGACCCTGAGCCTTTGCCTTGTTTACAAAATCTATGAACACGATGGAGTTATTGACCACCACGCCGGCCAGGCCCACCACGCCCATCATGGCAAGAAAGCTCTTGGGTTCAAAGTGAATCAAGAAAGCCCAGATCACGCCTACAAATCCGTATGGCACTGCGATGAGCACGATAAGCGGCTGTAGAAGTGATTGGAACTCAAAGACCAAAATTATCATGATAATGAACGCAGCCACTACCATGGCCATCTTAAGATCCCTGAACGACTCCTCTGTCTTTTCCCACTCCCCGCCAAAGTCCAGAGAAACGCCGGGATGCTGTCTGGGCAGATCCTTAAACTGCTTTGCCACAGCCTTGGTAACGCTTATGGATGTGGCATTTACCTCGTCAACGTTCGCGGTCACGGTGACAGCCCGTTTTCTGTCAAAGTGACGGATCGCATTGATTCCTTGCGTGGTCTCAAATGACGCAATGGCGGTTATGGGCACCAAGTTCCCCCGGCCGTTGGGAATGAGCACTTTATCGAGAGCGCCCGTCCGATAGCGCCATTCATCCGGATAACGTACCCTCACATCGATCTCTTCATCAGCGTGCTTGATGGTTGTCGCTATAGCGCCTTCAAAAGCCGAGCGGGTGGACAAAGCCACATCGCGAACGCCAAGATCTGCCCTGGACGCCTGGCGCTCGTTTACCTTGACCCTGATCTCGTCTTTGCCACGTTCGAAATCATCGCGGATGTCGGAGACCCCTTTGATCGTGGCTAAATATCCCTTGATCTCATCTGCGATAGAATCGAGCTCAGGAAGGTCATCACCCCTCACACGAACCACAACGGGTTTTCCAACAGGCGGCCCGGGCCGCACGTTATCAAAAGATATCTCGGTGAATTCATTAAAGCCCTTTGTCGATTTTCTTAAAATATTGATTAGTTCATCGGATGTCATTTCCCTATCAGCCTGGGGTTTGAGCAGCACCAATATCTGTCCTTCATGACTTGCGCGTTCGGAATACGGATCGTTTGCATCTTGCTGAACGACGCCGACATAGGTGATGATGTTATCCACCTCGCTTTTCGGAAGTTTTTCTACTTCGCCTTCAAGTCGCTCCATCAGTTTTTCCATCTGCTCAACCGGCGTACCAATAGGCGCTTTGGCACGCACATAAAAGGCATCGATTCCTCTCTGGGGAAAGAGCACCATGGGCAGATGGAATATGCCTATATACAGCGATATCATAATAAATGTGAGAGCCGCGCTCACGGTCAGCCACCTGTGGCGAATGATCTTTTTCAAGAGAGCGACATAGCGATCCGTGAAACGCGCAAATGTTCTGCCCATGAGCCCTGTGTGGAACCGCGCAAATTTTGGATGATGCGGCAAGCGCTCGATCATGACGATATGCGAGGGCAATATGATGAATGCCTGTAAAAGCGATGACATGAGAGCGATTATTACGACCAACGGAATATACAAGACAAACTTGCCTATGATGCCGCTCATGAACATAAGCGGAGCAAATGCGGCTATGGTGGTGAGAACCGTTGTTAGCACAGGACGCCATATCTCATCTGTGCCGTTTATGGCGGCATCGGCGGCTTTTTCACCTCCGGCTATTCTGCGGTGCACGTTTTCGGTTATGATGATCGCGTCATCCACAAGCATGCCCAAAACCATTATGAGCCCGAACATGGTGAGCAAGTTGATGGTGATGCCTGAATAATACATCACAGAAAACGTGATGAGGAATGCCGTGGGAATACCGATTGCCGTGACAAAGGCGGCCCGCGCCGAAAGGAACAAGAACAGGCATATTACGACGAGGGTTATGCCTATCCAGCCGTTATTCACCAGCACATTGAGGCGACGCTTCACGTAATATGAGAAATCATTTACGATGCTGATATTAAGATTGGGGGGGCCGATCTTTTTATATTCATCAGCTACGTTCTTTATTTGATCGACAAGCGTTATAACGTCGCTGGACTCTTTCTTGACCGCAATCAGGTTGATCGCGCGCTTTCCGTCTGTGTGATGAATCGTAGTGTATGGCTCAAAGTTGTTCGAGACCTTTGCCACATCTTTTACCTGAACCCAGTGCCCAAGCTCGTTTGCCCTTAGCACCACCTCCTCTACCTCAGGAGGCGTCTCAAACTCTCCGGTGGTTCTGATCAGGCTTTCCTTTGAGCCGATTATGACGCTGCCGCCCGGAATGGAAACATTCTGTGCTTTAAGGGCAGTCACGACATCGGAAAGCGACAGCTGATACGAGTTTACCTTTTCAGGATCTACCTCGACCCATATTTCTTCCTCCCGCCAGCCATTTCTCACCACCTTTGCTATGCCCGGCAGATCCAAGAGCATTCTTTCAATTACCCTGGCATGCTTTATCAGCTCGTGTTCCGTAAAGTCGCCGGACAACGACACCTCGACCACCGGATGGTCGCGCATTTCGATATCGGTGACGAGGGGCTCTTCCTTAAGATCATCGGGCAGGTCCTCTGCCTTATCCACTGCCCGCTGAATGTCGTTTACCACCTTGTTCTTGTCAGGAGCATCGGGCTCAATCTCGATTATGATATCAGAGCGGCCCTCAATAGAAGCGGACGCCATCTCCTTTATGTCATCCACCTCCTTGAGTTCCTTCTCAATGGGGATGGTTATCAGCTTCTCGACTTCCTGAGGCGTGGCACCGGGATAAGTTGTGCTCACAGCCACAATATCAAGAGTGACATTGGGAAACGTGTCACGGTTAAGATTTATAATCGCTAATATGCCTGCTACAAACACCATAAGCGTAAGCAGGTTTACAAACAATGGCTGACGAATTGAAAACTCAAAAATCTTTCTCACTGTATTTCCTCAGTCGTGTCATTGCGAGCGTCAGCGAAGCAATCCCCTCAATCCATGGAGATCGCCACGCCCAGCACCGTTTGGTGCTGGGCTCGCGATGACAAAATTATGGCTTTATATCAGTCTCCTGAATTATCTCCGCTTCCTCTACCATGGCTCCTTGTGCAAGCTTAAGGTCCAAAAGCGATTTCTGATACAAAAGCCAGGCTTCAAACAGATTGCGTTGGGCGAGTACTGAATCGTCCTGATATCGTTTTACAAGATCTGATGAAGACCTGCCCTGGCTATACTTTCCTAGCTCCAACTTTTGTTTTTCTAAATGTAGGCCAAGCGTTTCTTGTGTTGTCTCAACAATATCCAGCCTTTTGCCTACAGTCTCAGCCAACTGTGTAATCTCGTTTGAGATGCGATTTTCAAGATCCTTTAGCGCAAACACAGCCCTTGCCTTCTCGGCTTCTTTGCGTCTTGCATCTGCACGTGCAGCGCGATTTTCAAGCGGTATCTGAAGGGTCAGACCTACGGTGAGGTTAGGACTATCCATATCGCCCAATGCATCCACATAGCTTCTGTCTATCTCGTTAAGATCCAGCGTAGATACAAGGTCGAGCTGAGGCCAACGACGGTTCTTGGCCATCGTAAGCCTTACCCTCTGTCGCTTCACCTCCTCGATAGCAGCAAGGTAGTCACCGCGCTCTTCAAAAGCCTTGGCTATCATAGCGTCTATTCCGTACTTTATCCTTTCCTTTGGAGGGAGCCTGTCTGAAAGCATGAGCGTCTCATACGGTTCAAGTTCCAAATCCTGGCGCAACTTTTCTTCTTCTTTTCTTTCAAGTTCCTTGTACGCCGCGTATTCGTTTTTGCGTTCGAGCAAATTTGCGCGCGCAGCAAGCACATCCGTATCCTCTGCTATGCCTAAAGTCTTTTCCTCAAGCGTGGTGTGAAGAAACTCACTGGCAAATGCTATGGATCGCTCTAAGGCCTTAAGGTGGCGCCTGGTAAAGAAAACCGCCCAATAATCCATAAGCGCCTCATGAATCAGCTTGTCAATCTCATGCTTTATGCTGTTATCCGCTGATGTGTAATAATGCTTTGCCTCTTTGACTGCACCTCGATCGAGCATGCCAAAGGCGTTTTGCATGAGCGGCTGAGAAAGCGAAATACCTAAAACCGGTTCATATCTTCCAAACGGCGGAATTATGGGTTGATTGTTGACCTGAAGCGCGCCTAAAGTCTTCGTCCATTCGCTATCCAACGAAAGACCCAGCGTAGTGCCTGTGGGAGAAAGCTCTTTTGTTAAACCAAGCCCCCATGTGACTGTGTCAGTGCGCGTGCCAAATATTGGGCTAAGCTGTTTACTTTTATCGAATTGATAGGAACTGGATCCAGATAAAATCGTATCAAAAACGCCCTTCGCCTCGGGGATGGACTCGGATGCAGCGTCCCTGGTCATCTGCGCCTGCTTTACCCCAAAGCTGCGCTCAAGTACCATATTTTCGACCTTTTCAGGTGAAAGGTGTACTACATCCTCTGCTACAGCAGCAGAAGCAACGCAAATGAGAGAGAAAAAAATCAGGGTAATAAGTAACTTACGAGACATCCATCCTCCGGCTTATATTTGACCCGATTTCGTACACTTGTGAAATAAACAAGTCAAAAGACTAATGAAATCCACGCATCTGGTTTTTAATTCTCTTCATGAGCGTCAAAATACTTCCTTCCCAGGGTTTAATTCTACCCATCAATGGATAATTTCAGATCCAAAATATGCAATAAAAATCAGTGAAATCATCGGGTTATGGGTTTGAAATAGGATCCCCCTTCATGGCATAGCACTTGCTCTCATGTACATATAGAGGTGGGGTTTTTCTGTTTATTCTGTGAGGGTTAGGGGTAGCCCTCTCTTACTTTAACCCCGCCTGATTAGAAGAATAAATTGAAAATGGATCAAGATCATCGCCTCGGACGATGTGAGGTACGTTATGATTTATGTGCACACATTAGCAGCATACATGATGATAATCTTCTTGTCCTTTGCTGCGCTTTTGTTTGGCAGCTGCAGTTCACATAAAAGCGCAGAAGAGGATGCAAAGGATTCGAACGTAATTGCCACACCCATCTCCCATCCAAAAAATTTGTCTGTTGAGATGCAAAAACTCCAAGAGGGTTTGCAGTTAAAGCTAACGGAATCTGAATCCAAGCAACTCGATCAAATGGAGCTCGCTGAAGATGAGATCCCTCAACCCTCTGAAGATGAAATCATGCTCGATCAGGCCCTAAATCACACGCTTATAGAACTCATCTCGCTAAACCCAAATAAGGATGTTGCGAAAATCAAACAGCTGCTCGCTGACATCAAATCGCTTTCCAAGATCGAAAATTTTAAAACCAGAGTCCCGTCAGTCATAGAGACGATGCTGGATGAAGACCGTCCAATCAACGAAAAGATTTTGCTCACTCATGCCTTGGGAGCAGTCAACGACGCAAACGCCTCAGACAAACTCTTTCAAATGGTAAGCTCTGAGGACGACAGAAATATTAGAAATGCAGCAGCAGAGGCTTTAAGCAAATCCAAACAGCAGCGAAACTACATCCAGCTGGCAAGCACAAAACTTTATGATGCAACTTCTGAAGATAGCGAAAAATCCGTTGAGGAACAACTGTCCCTCATAGGTTTTTTGGGCAATAGCAAGAATGACGAATCACTCAATACGCTTCGCGAAATCGTCTCTTCATCTGAAAACAGCAAAGTAAGAGTTGCTAGCATCGATGCCATTGCCCAGATAGGCAGCGATGAAGCCGTCGATTTTCTATTCGAGATGTTAAGGGAGCCAGCGCTCCGTCAGAATGCAGCCAAGCATCTTGGAAAGTTTGAAAAAGAAGATGTAACGCAAAGGCTTGGCGAGTTAATAATCAATGATGAAGAGGAACAGGTAAAACAGATCGCCATAGAGGCGCTAGGCTATGACAGCAGCCAGAATGCTCGCAAAATCCTCATAAGCCTCCTCTCAAATAAAGAAGCTACACAGCAGTTTCACCAGTGGGCAGCCAGTTCACTTCAAAACACCATAACCGATCAAGAGATTCCTTCTCTTGTCGCGCTCATTGCAAAATCCAACGACCCCAAATTGCAACATTTGCCTAACCTGCTCATCCCACTTGTAGCCAAGCGAGGGGCAGTTGCGATCGAACACATCGAGCCCAATCTGAACTCGGCTGAAGAAATACCAAAGCTACAGCTCATACGAACTCTTGGTCGAATCCAGGACGAGAAATCATTCAATGTGCTCAGCAATTATTTCTTTACGCACCCTGATGAAAAGGAAGGCGTGAAGGCAGAGATAATCCAGGCCATGAGCAATCAGAAAACTCCAAAGGCAGTCTCGATTTTCGAAAAAGTTGTCTGGGAGGCTAGTGAGCCTGGTTTGAGAAACCTGGCTCTGAACAGCATAGGTAATGTCTTGGGAAAAGACAGCGCGCCTGTGGCCACGCGCATCATATCCATGACAAACGAGCGCGAGCTCATACAAACCGCCATCGAGATGCTGCGCAAATACGGCAGCTCTGACGAGAAGGTCGACCTGATCATGCTCAAGACGAGTGGCCGATACTCCGAGCTAGAAGGAAATATCAACTCGGCTATCGCTGCAATTGAGGCGAGGTCAAACTAATTTAGGGGCACAGCTTATGAAGATCAAAATAATATTTTTTCTGGCGGCAATTGTAGCGCTCCTTAGCGCCTGCGGTTCCGGCAGGATAACAATAGATTCTGGTAATGTTCAAGCTGCTCCTGCTGAAAATAGGTTTGGAACAACATCGGGCGGCGCCACATCAACTGGTGGAGTTTATAAAGCCCACCAGGTGCTAGGCGGCTCGTTGCAATCAGGTAAGCGTTCGGACAGCTCAGGGCTGTACGAACAGAAGTAAGATGCCGCGCTGCAGTCCAATGGAATGCGGCGTGATTTGGGGGTGAGGGTCATGAAACTCAAAACTTTAATCGTAATAATCGCAACCGCAGGTCTTCTCTTTTGCCCAAAATTGGTTTTGGGCGCAGAGGTGCCTGCCAAAATACCCTACCAGGGGCACATCTCTGTCAACGATGAGCCATATACAGGCACTGGATATTTCAAATTTGTCATCGTTGACCAGAGCAATGTCACGCGATGGTCCAATGACGGAACCAGTGTGGATGGAGGAGAGCCCTTAGATGAGGTTGCCTCCCCAATACAGGAGGGAGTCGTCTATATTAATCTGGGAGACACCTCCTTGCCCAACATGATGGCACTTGACCTTGGCATATTCGACAGCGCTGAGAGGCTCTATCTCAAAACCTGGTTCAGGGATGAACAAAACAACATGGCGCTACTGGAACCAAACATAGAAATCGTCACCAGTGCCTATTCAACAGTCTCTCAAACCCTGCAGGGCTATGTACCTGCTGACTTTTTTCTGTGGTCGCAGCAGCTAACCGGAAGCAACATCGCAAACAATGCCATCTCAACCCAGCACATAGTTGCCGGCGCGGTCGATGACGACAAGCTCTCTGGCAACATATCCAGCAGCAAACTCGCCGCTTTCTCCAGCAACAACACCAGATTCTCTATAGGACGATCTGTAGACGAAAACGTAGTCATAGCCGCCAATCTGGGCGTAGCTAACGAGCCGGCGCTTCGCTACAATACGACTACAGACAAGTGGGAGTTTTCTAACAATGGAATTACCTGGACTGCAATGGATGCAGGAACCGGAGATATAACATCTGTCACCGCTGGTGCGGGATTAACCGGTGGAGGTGCAAGTGGAGATGTAACGCTAAACGCTGGTGCTGGAAACGGAATCTTGGTTGCAGCAGATAGCATCGCTGTACAGGCGCAAGCAAATCAGGGCATCGCAGTAGAGGCTGCAGGCATCAAGGTGGATTATGACGATGCCACGATCGGCATAGATGGCATTACAAACAAGCTAGAGGTAAAGGATAACTCTATTGATGAAACCCAACTCGAACCGACCATCACGTTTGCTGACGGAGATTTTCTCAACCTCTCGGCAATACTGCATGATGATGCTTCTCCACAGGGTCTGCTCTTGCCGCAAATCGGCGCTACACCGATAGCCCCTTCATCTGGCGAAGGTTACATCGGATGGGATGAGAACAACAACACATTTGAGGTCTATGATGGATCTGCCTGGGTGGCCTTAGGAAGCGGCGACATCACAGCAGTGATTGCCGGAGACGGCCTGCAGGGCGGCGGAACATCCGGCGATGTCACACTGGACATCGATGTATCGGATTTTGCCGGAGACGGCCTTGAGGATGACGGCGCTGATAATCTTCGCGTCAAAG